>NZ_DAOMQT010000034.1:21777-49490 GCF_035445465.1 Agriterribacter sp. | reverse complement strand
AAGGTCACCGGTTCGACTCCGGTAACCTCCACCACCAATAAAGGCCCGCATTACAGTGGGTCTTTTTTAGTTTATGTTGTTTACGGTATACATTTTACATTCTACCATTTTAGATCAATATTACATTGGTCAGAGTGAAGCTATGGAAGACAGACTTTTTCGGCATAATAATTCTGGAAGTAAGTCGACTAAAAAAGCGAACGACTGGTTATTGGTTTATTCAGAGGTTTTTGAAACGCGGAGTGAGGCAGTTAAAAGAGAGACTGAAATCAAAAAGAAAAAGAGCCGGAAATATATTGAGTGGCTGATCAGTTCAGTTGGTTAGCGCGTCCCGCAAGCATGCGGGAAGGTCACCGGTTCGACTCCGGTAACCTCCATAATATAAGAAAGGGTTTCAGCAAATTTGTTGAAACCTTTTTTTGTGTTCGGAGGCTGTCTCAAAAGAGCCGGTATAGAAGATATGCCACTAAGACACAGGGGCACAAAGTCCTGATCCTCTGGCTTTATTTTCTTCATGCTTAATTACTTCGTGGCAAAATATTACTTTTGAGACAGCCCCAACCGCCGTCGAACTGCATCGTCATCTGATCCTGCCCAATAATGTACAGTTACTAATATTTGTATCCCAGCCATGAAACCCCGGCGCCGGGCTAATGATACTTCATATTCCGCGGCGCTTTACTTCCGCAAAGCTGATTGATCGCGGCTGGGCGCATTTCAAATTTTCGCAGGTGGGTGGTGACACCCACCTGTAGAACCCGCTACCGGTCGGTGTCTCACCGACCGGAAAGTTGTACATGGAGCGAAAAATTGAAATACGCCCTCGCGGCTCACAGCCGATGGAATCCCGGTCTTTATTGGTATATTTGATGTGGATAATAAATGACCCAAAAGCTTACTGAATACTGCTATTCAACAGGGGACAGCATGGAGCAGGACAGGAAAATCAGGATTAAGGATATATTCGCCTGAAGTGCTGCTTTTTTATTATGAAGCATAAGTCTATTGCCATATGACGATCTGCAAAAAAACTGGATTTCTCGTATGCCTCATAGGAGGCATTGCCGCTTCTTTTCCATCCTGCGATAATGGCGGCGGTAGTAATGCTGCCGAAAAAATGCCCGATGTGGTGAGTTATAATTTTGATATCCGCCCCATTATATCCGACAAATGTTCTGCATGCCACGGCCCCGATGCCAATAAAAGAGAAGCGGGTTTGCGGATGGATGATCCCGAAAGCGCCTTTAAAGCACTGAAGGAAAACCCTAATGCCCATGCCCTGGTTGCAGGCAAGCCGGAATTGTCGCAGGCCTTTCTTCGCATAAGCACCAGTGATACGGCATTGCTGATGCCTCCGCCGTCTTCCAATTTAAAACTATCGCAGCATGAAATCAGGCTCATTGAAAAATGGATCAAACAGGGCGCCAGGTACGAAAAGCACTGGGCGTTTGTAGCACCCGTAAAGCCTGCAGTTCCTGAAGTGGAGCATACCAACTGGCCAAGGAACGAGATAGATCATTTCATTGCACAAAAAATGGAGCAAAAAGGAATGGCTCCTAACGAGATGGCCGATAAGGAAAGGTTATTAAAAAGACTTAGTCTTGATATTACCGGCTTGCCGCCCACGCTGGAAATGATGGATGCGTTTTTGGCAGACAATAGCCCTGATGCCTATGAAAAAATGGTAGACCGGTTATTGAAGGATCCCGTTTACGGAGAAAAAATGTCGCTGCACTGGCTCGACCTGGCACGGTATGCCGATTCCCATGGATACCAGGATGACGGCTACCGCACCCAATGGCCCTGGCGCGACTGGGTGATCCATGCGTTCAATAAAAACATGCATTACGATGAGTTTGTAACCTGGCAATTGGCGGGCGACCTGCTCCCCAACTCTACCAAAGAACAATTGCTGGCTACGGGCTTTAACCGCAACCATAAGATAACGGAAGAAGGCGGCGTAATTCCTGAAGAATACCGCATCATGTATGTAACAGACCGTAATGATCTTTTTGGTAAAGGGTTATTGGGTGTTACGCTGGAATGCGCGCATTGCCACGATCATAAATACGATCCCTTTTCACAAAAAGAATATTATGAGCTATTTGCTTTTTTTAATAATGTAAAAGAAGTAGGTATAGAATCGGTGATCGGCGGACCGGAAACCTATGCCAAAAAGCCTTTGATGGAGATCAGTAATGAAGATGCCAAAACCATCCTGGATTTCATCAATAAGCCCGATACCAACAGACTCATTGTGTCGGTTATGGGCGACCTTGATACGGTGCGGCCAACGCATGTCCTGCAACGCGGTGAATATGATTTGCCGGGAGAGGTAGTAGAGCCGGCAACCCCTGCCGCGATCTTACCATTTAGCGAGGCATATCCTAAGAACAGGCTGGGCTTGGCCAAATGGCTGTTTGATAAAAAGAACCCGCTTACTGCAAGAGTGTATGTAAATATATTATGGCAGGAGTTTTTTGGCAGAGGCATTGTTAAAACTTCGGGCGATTTTGGAATGCAGGGAGAGCTGCCTTCACACCCCGCATTGTTAGACTGGCTGGCTGTGGATTTTATGGAACATAACTGGGATATTAAGCGGCTGGTAAAACAAATGGTTACTTCCGCAACCTACCGCCAGTCGGCTGTTATCAGTAAAGAAAAGCTGGCAACCGATCCCGAAAATATATGGCTTGCCCGCGGGCCACGGTATCGCATACCCGCGGAGTTGATCAAAGACCTGGTATTGGCCAGCAGCGGACTGCTGAATAAAACCATAGGAGGCCCCAGTGTAAAGCCCTACCAGCCCGAAGGGTTATGGGAAGGCGCCACTTCGGGCCGGGGACTTTTATCGGTATACAAGCAGGATCATGGAGCGGCGTTGTACAGGCGGGGGATGTATACTTTAATTAAACGTACCGTGCCGCCACCCACGATGGCAATTTTTGATGCCAGCAACCGCGATATGTGTGAAGTAAAAAGGCTAAAGACCAATACGCCATTGCAGGCGCTGGTAATGATGAATGATCCTGCCGTACTGGAAGCTTCGCGGGTGCTGGCCGCTACGCTGCTGGAAGAAAAATCAGACGCCGCAGAAAAGATCAGTAAAGCTTTTCGCCTGATCGTTTGCAGGAAGCCGGCCGAAAAAGAATTAGAAGTGCTGACCAATTATTATAACAAACAGCTTAAAACGATAGAAGATCAGTCTGCTGAGAAAATGCTGGCCATAGGCGAACATCCCGTTAATGAACAGGTAGATAAAAAAGCGCTGGCGGCCATGATGCGGGTGATATCAACTATTTATAACCTGGAAGAAACGATTATGAAATCGTAGGGGAGAGGTGAAGGGTGAATAGTGAGAAGTGAAACGTGAGAGGTAAGAAAGAATCAGATCGTTATTAGTATACTTTCGCTGAAAGCTGATGGCTCATAGCTGACAGCTTAGTACGTACGTTTTAATACATGATTTATGCACAAAGAAATTATTGAACACGGGCTTACATGGAACAGGCGGCGGTTTTTATCGGCCATGAGCCTGGGTGTGGGGAGCGTGGCATTGGGCTCTTTGCTGATGCCTGATTTGTTTAAAAGTGCCGGCGCCGAAGAGGCGGGCTTACCGCCCGGTATTCCGCATTTTGCGCCCAAAGCCAAAAGGGTGATTTACCTGTTCCAGAACGGTGCTCCGTCGCAGCAGGAACTGTTCGACTATAAGCCGAAGCTCAGGGAAATGATGGGGCAGGAAATTCCTCCTTCAGTGCGGGGAACGCAAAGACTTACGGGTATGACGGCCAACCAGTCTTCTTTTCCTTTGGTGGGATCGTTTGTTGACTTTAAACAATACGGAGAATCAAGGGCGTGGGTAAGCAACCTGATGCCTTATACCGCTAAGATCGTGGATGATCTTTGCATTGTACGTTCCATGTATACCGAAGCGATCAATCACGACCCTGCGCTTACGTTTTTACAAACAGGTTCACAACAGGGCAACCGGCCCAGCATGGGTTCATGGCTGAGCTACGGACTGGGCAATGAAAATAAAAACCTGCCCAGCTTTACGGTATTGCTATCCCGTGGTGTAGGTAACGGGCAGGGAGTATATTCCAAACTCTGGTCGAATGGTTTTTTAGATTCCGTTCACCAGGGCGTGCAGTTCAGTAAAGGAGAGAACCCGGTGCTGTATCTGCGCGATCCCGAAGGAATGAACAGGAGTGAACGCCGGGAAATGCTCGATAACCTGTCTGAGTTGAATCAAATGTCGTATGCGGCGTTTGGCGACCCGGAAATAACGGCAAAAGTACAGCAATACGAAATGGCCTACCGGATGCAAACCGCTATACCGGAGGTAATGGATCTGTCGAAAGAACCGGATGACATTGTTAAGTTATACGGCCCCGATTGCCTCGTGCCCGGAACCTATGCCGCCAACTGTTTGCTGGCGCGTAAATTATCCGAGAACGGCGTTCGCTTCGTGCAATTATACCACCAGGGATGGGACCAGCATGGTAACCTTCCTTTTGAAATAGCCAAACAGGCGATGGATGTAGACCAGGCTTCAGCGGCATTGGTTACGGACTTAAAACAACGCGGACTGTTAGACGAAACGCTTGTAATATGGGGCGGGGAATTCGGCCGCACCAGCTATACGCAGGGCAGGCTTACGGCTGATAATTACGGGCGGGATCATCACCCGCGTTGCTTTACCATATGGATGGCAGGCGGCGGCATTAAGCCCGGTATGGTATATGGAGAAACCGATGAACTGGGATACAATATTATAAAAAACCCGGTGCATGTGCACGATTTCCAGGCCACTGTTCTGCACCAGTTAGGACTGAACCATGAAAAGCTGATCTTTAAGCATCTCGGCCGCAGGTACAGGCTAACGGATGTTTCAGGTGTGGTAGTCAAAGATATTATCAGTTAAGCAACTGTTTGACATACCAGGTTTAACCTTTCAATGTAACCAACCGGTTTTTAATGATGAATAAGCGTGTAAATGAATAAAAGAGTAAAGCTTTTTGCGGAACAGTTATTAATCGTATTCAATATATTCATTGCTTTCCTGCTGTTATTTGAAAACAAGCTGGAGGTGCCGGCCTGGCTGCAGCCTGTTGGCCGTATGCACCCGCTGCTGCTTCACTTTCCCATAGTGCTGCTGTTGCTGGCCTTAGCCCTCCAGTGGTATGCGGCTTCTTCCGGCCGGAGTTCCGGTAATTTTTATCCTGTGTTTTCACAAAACCTCCTGTTGTCGGGCGCTTTACTTTCAGGCGTTACAGTGGTAATGGGGCTATTCCTTTCTAAGGAAGAAGGTTACTCGGGCGATACTTTACAATGGCATAAATGGACAGGAGCAGGTATTTTTTTCCTGGCATCCCTTATATACCTGGCCGCCGGTAAATCATGGTATAAAGGGATCGTAGCGAAAGCGGCAGGCGTTGTGGCTGTGGTTTCGCTTATGCTTACGGGCCATTTCGGCGCCAGCTTAACGCACGGAGAGGATTTCATACTGCAACCACTATCTGTGTACTATGAAGCCCCTCCCGTACCCATTGACCAGGCTATTGTTTTTGATCATGTGATAAGGCCCATCTTTGAAAAAAAATGCATAAGCTGTCATAATCCCGATAAGCTGAAAGGAGAATTAATACTGGCCGATTCCGCATCCATCGTCAAAGGGGGAAAAACAGGTCAATTGTTTGTTCCGGGAAATCCCGGTATCAGCCTGCTATTAGAACGGGTACATCTTCCGTTAGAAGAGAAAAAGCATATGCCGCCCAAAGGGAAGGCTCAGCTTACTGAAAATGAAATTGCGCTGCTTACCGTATGGATAAGGAATGAAACACCTTTTACACAAAAAGTAATGGAATTACCTCCGGATGATTCTTTACGGCTGTTGGCCGCTGCTGTGCTGGAACCGGCGAAGGTACAGGAAGAGCAGTTTGATTTTGCTGCGGCTGATGAAAAAACAATTGCAAAGCTGAACACGGACTACCTTACTATTACACCATTGGCGAAAGCATCTCCTGCCTTAGAAGTGAATATTTATAACAGGGCCGCCTACACGAAAAAGCAACTGGAAGCATTAACGGAGGTCCGGAAGCAGGTTGTAGCGCTCAATCTTAATAAGCTGCCGGTTACCGATGAGGATATGAAGATCATAGGACAGTTTGAGAACCTGCGTAAGTTAGATCTGAATTTTACGGATATAACCGCAAATGGGTTGAAGGAACTGGCGCCGCTTAAGCACCTGAAGCGGTTAACGCTATCGGGCACTGGAGTAAAATATAATGAACTGAAAGCGCAGTTGCCCCTGTTTAAAAGCCTTGAAACCATTTCGGTATGGAATACGGGAATAGCGCCCGGCGAAGCCGAACAATTACAAAAAGCCTATCCTGCCATAACATTTATTAAGGGATTTACGGATGATGGAAGCAATCCGCTTAAGCTCAATCCGCCGCAAGTAGCGAATAGCAGTGTGGTATTTGACGGGCAATTGCCGCTGCAGTTGATGCACCCCATAAAAGGCGTGCAGTTGTATTATACCACGGATGGCAGTGATCCGGACAGTATACACGCCAGGTTATTTGATCCCCAAACCGTTCTCACCGAAAATACCACCATCAGGGCCAAAGCGTTTAAGGAAGGCTGGTACTCCAGCGACATAGCGGAATTTGGTTTTTTCCGGAACGCGTATATACCCGATAGTGTTCGGTTGCTTTATCCCTTAAACAGCGTTCACCAGGCAGAGGGCGCCCACACGTTCTTTAATACGAAGCTGGGTGCTATCGGCGCCAATAATCCGGCATGGGCCAATTATTTTGCCGGTGTACGCCATAATGATATGGCGTTGGTGTCTGAATTTAAACAGCCGGTTACCCTGTCTTCCGTTGGATTACATTATATGATCGAGGAAGCTACCGGCATCTATCCTCCCGCATGGGTAGAAGTTTGGGGCGGGGAAAATGAGCGCCGGATGAAGCTGCTGGTTAAAATGAAGCCGCCGCTTCCTGCCAAAGGCGATGCCCCCTCGCTGAAGCTGGTAGAAGGAAGCTTTAAACCACAAACCGTGTCATGCCTTAAAATCGTTGCCCGGCCCTATGCGGAGGGTGAGCACAAAAAGCTGCTGCTGGTAGATGAAATGTTTTTGAACTGATGTGGAAAATGCAAACACAAATGTTGCCTTAAGTTTGCGAAATTTGCACCATGAGCCAATTTTCCCATCTCCACGTTCATACCCAATATTCCCTGCTGGATGGCGCTGCATCTATCAGCGGATTGTATCAAAAGGCGATAAAGGATGAAATGCCGGCGCTGGCTATCAGTGATCATGGCAATATGTTTGGTGTATTTGCTTTTGTGGCGGAAGCATATAAGCACAGGGTTGATCCCAATGATAAAAAAAGTCCCTTAAAAGTAAAGCCTGTTGTAGGCTGTGAGTTTTATATTACGGAAAACCGCCTTCGTAAAGTATTTTCAAAAGAAGAAAAAGACCCGCGGCATCACCAGATATTATTGGCCAAAAATGAAACCGGCTACCGTAACCTCAGTAAGCTCACCTCGCTGGGCTTCATTGAAGGCATGTACAGCAAGTACCCGCGCATCGATAAAGCGCTTATCCATAAATATCATGAAGGACTCATTGCCACCACCTGCTGCTTAGGCGCGCTGGTGCCGCAAACCATTTTAAAGAAAGGGGAGGAGGAAGGTGAAAATGAATTTAAATGGTGGCTGAACATTTTCCAGGAGGATTTTTACGTGGAATTGCAACGGCACGGCATACCCGAACAGGAAAAAGTGAATGCCGTATTGCTGAAATACGCTAAAAAATATAATGTTAAGATCATTGCTTCCAACGACTCTCATTATGTAGATCAGAAAGATTTTAATGCCCACGATATCCTGCTGTGCATTAATACCGGCGAAAAGCAGGCCACACCCGCTTTGCGTGAATTTTCGGATGATGATATCGCGGTAAAAAATAAACGCTTTGCTTTTCCCAACGACCAGTTCTATTTTAAGACCACGCAGGAAATGAAACAGGTATTTCACGACCTGCCCGAAGCCATTTACAATACCGGAGAGATCGTAGATAAGATAGACCTGCTTGATCTGAAGAGAGATATCCTGCTTCCTAATTTTCCTATCCCGAAGGAATTCCAGGTTCATACAGATAATAACCTCAACCAGTGGGAATACCTGAAGCATATTACTTATGAAGGTGCCGCAAAGCGCTATGACCCCATGACGGCCGAAGTGGAAGAACGTATTAATTTTGAGCTGTTCACCATTAAGTCCATGGGCTTCGCGGGCTACTTCCTGATCGTGAGCGATTTTATCAGGGCCGGAAGGGATATTGGTGTTTTTGTAGGCCCGGGGCGTGGTTCCGCTGCGGGCTCCGTTGTTGCCTATTGCATAGGCATCACCAATATTGATCCCATAAAATATAACCTGCTGTTTGAAAGGTTTCTTAATCCCGACCGTAAAAGCATGCCCGATATTGATACGGATTTTGACGATGAAGGCAGGCAGAAAGTAATTGAATACGTGGTGGATAAATATGGTAAGAACCAGGTAGCGCAGATCATTACCTATGGTACCATGGCCGCCAAAATGAGCATTAAGGATGTGGCGCGTGTAATGGATCTGCCCCTGGCCGATTCCAATATATTAGCCAAGCTGGTTCCTGAACGTCCGGGTATTTCGCTGAAGCGGGTATTGCATGCGCCGCTTAATGCCAAAGAAGGCGAGAAATCGCTGGAAGAAAAAGAAGGGCTGTCGGCCGATGACCTTGAAAATGTAAAAAAGCTGCGCCAGTTCTATAACGGCAATGATATGCATTCCAAAGTGCTGCATGAAGCCGAAATACTGGAAGGGTCGGTACGCAATACCGGCATACATGCGGCAGGTATTATTATAGCGCCTACAGACCTTACCGAATTATTACCGGTTGCGGTGGCCAAAGATTCTGATCTGTGGGTTACACAAATTGAAGGAAGCGTAATTGAAGAAGCGGGTGTGCTTAAGATGGACTTCCTGGGATTAAAAACCCTGAGCATTCTTAAAACGGCATTACAGCTTATCAAACAAAATCATGATAGAGTTATAGATCTCGATACGATCCCGTTAGATGATGAAAAAACCTACCACTTATATCAACGCGGCGATACCAACGGTACTTTCCAGTTTGAAAGTATGGGTATGCAAAAATACCTGCGTGAGCTGAAGCCGGATAAATTTGGCGATCTCATTGCCATGAACGCGCTATATCGTCCGGGACCTTTGGCCTATATTCCCAACTTTATTGACCGCAAGCACGGGCGTGAACAGATTACCTACGATTTGCCCGAAATGGAGGAGATATTATCGGATACTTATGGTATTACCGTGTACCAGGAACAGGTGATGCTATTGTCGCAAAAGCTGGGGGGCTTCAGCAAGGGCGATGCAGATGTGCTGCGTAAGGCCATGGGTAAAAAGCAAAAATCGGTATTGGATAAAATGAAGGCCCAGTTTATTTCCGGGGCTGCGGCAAAAGGACACGATGCAAAAGTGCTGGAGAAGGTATGGTCAGACTGGGAAGCATTTGCCCAGTATGCTTTTAATAAATCGCATTCTACCTGTTATGCATTAGTAGCTTATCAAACCGCCTATTTAAAAGCGCATTATCCGTCCGAGTATATGGCAGGCGTGCTGAATCATGCGGGAGCCATTGAAAAAATAACCTTCTTCATGGAAGAATGCAAACGCATGGGGCTGAAAGTGCTTGGACCCGATATTAACGAATCGCAAAAAGGTTTTGCCGTTAATGCAAAAGGTGAAATCCGCTTTGGACTGGGTGGATTGAAGGGCGTGGGAGAGGCGGCCATAGAAGGGATCATTGAAGAGCGGAAAAAAGGACATTATAAATCCATTTTTGATCTCGTAAAACGCGTTAACCAGCGGATGGTTAATAAAAAATCGTTGGAATGCCTGGCGTATTCAGGCGCTTTTGATTGCTTTAGCGATATACACCGGGCGCAATACTTTTATATCCCGCAGGGCGATACATCTACAGGACTGGAGAAGATCATCAAATTCGGCAATATATATCAAAGCCAGTCGGCCAATACCACCAACACTTTATTTGGCGACTTGCAGATGCCCGATGTAATGCCCCCAAAATTACCCGATTGCACACCCTGGACCTTAACGGAATGGCTGGATCATGAAAAGGCTATTACAGGCATTTTTTTAAGCGGTCATCCGTTAGATCATTTCAGTTTTGAAATGAAGCATTATGGCATTACCACTATCGCGGATTTCATTGAATTTAAGGATACGCTGTTAAGTCATTCAAATCCTTTCCGGCAATTCAGGATCGCGGGACTGGTTTCCGATGCGCAGCACCGCACCACACGCAACGGAAAGCAGTTCGGTGTTTTTTCGCTGGAAGATTATTCAGGCAAAACCGAGCTGGCATTGTTTGGGGAAGACTATGTACGGTTTAAAGATCATTTCAGCCTCGGTAACGTACTTTTTGCCACAGGTAATTTTAAGGCGCGGTGGAACAGCGCAACGGATTTTGAATTTAAGCTGAACAGTGTAATGTTGCTTGAAACCGTGAAAAGAATGTTAACGCGGCAGTTGGAGGTTGAGCTGCATCCCAAGCTTTTAACAGAAGAAATGATGAATTTTATTGATAATAATGTAAGATCGTTCCCGGGTAAGTCGGCCATCAGGTTTGTATTATCAGAACCCAGGTTAAACCGGAAAGTGAGCATGTATACCTTAGAAAAAGGATTTGAAATGAATGACGAAATGGCTGCTTTCTTAGAAACAAACCCCGATATTGAAGTGAAGGTCACTGCTTTAGAAAAATAGGAGAGGGTCAAATTGTCTAATGCACAGGTGTGGATAATGACATATCATCTTATTTGGTATAATGGACTTAAATTTGCAGGCTGGTATAACAAACGATACATTAAAAAACCATAAATAAAACTTAGTTACTATGGCACTCGAATTTACAGACACGAACTTCCAGGAAAAGGTATTGGATTCTGATAAGCTTTCTGTTATTGATTTTTGGGCAGAGTGGTGTGGCCCCTGCCGCGCGATCGGTCCGGTTATTGAAGAATTAAGCAAAGAATATAACGGAAAAGTGAATGTCGGAAAGGTAAATGTTGATCATAACCCACAGTTGTCTATTAATTATGGCGTTACTTCTATTCCGGCTATCTTATTTGTAAAAGATGGTAAGGTAGTAGACAAATTAGTTGGAGCTCAGCCTAAATCTAATTTTGTTAAGAAAATTGAACAACATATCGCGTAATACATTTCTTAGGTGAATTGTTAAAGCAGGCGGAAACGCCTGCTTTTTGCATTTCAGCGCTTTGGTTCCAGATAGTTGGGGAAGTTCATTATATGTTGCTTTCCGCATGCCAATTCCATTGTCCCGGAAGGCATGATGGCTTTTGGATACAGCAGTTTGTTGTACAGAGCAAAGTACGCCACGAATGCACGAATAAGGCTTTTTTCAGTTGGTTATCCATTCGTGCATTCGCGGCTAAAAGTTTTATGTTTGAGGTTCCTCTTTTTCGCATTGTTGTATATTGCTGTATAATATTGTCAGCACCAAAACGGCTTTATGTCATCACATCTTGAAAACATCGGCAGGGGAACAATAGGAATGGTTTTCCTCCTGCTCGTTTGTTATCTGCTCAGTAATAACAAAAAAGCCATTAGCTGGAAGCTGGTGGGCATGGGTGTTTTTGCCCAGTTGATGTTTGCCATGGGCGTGCTCAATACAAAAATTGCCGGTCAGCCTGTTTTTTGGGTGTTCTTCGGCGTTATCCTTACTTATATTATCGTTAAGAGGATTATAAAAGCAGGGCGAAATGATACAAAGTTCAATGCTGATACTATAAGCGTATTGCTCGCTGTAGCATGGCAGTGCCTTTTCTTTTTTGGGATCATCAGGAGCACTGTATGGAGCAACAGTGGCATTACCGTTTTACTCAGCTTGATCTTCCTCGGATTTATCATTAAATGGCTTGCTTTTCGCAGCGTTGAAATGCTGAAATGGTCTGTGCTGTGTTCGCTGGCAATACTCACTGTTTCTATTTACAGCAAGGTTTGCAACCCCGATATTTTTAAGATCATGCTGGAACAGGTTTCCTCGGCATTTGTGGCGCTCATCAACCTGAGCCATAAGGGTACCGAGTTTTTATTTGGCAGCCTGGCAGATGATAAGCAATCCTGGGCGTATATATTTGCCGTGCAGGTTTTACCCAATATCATCTTTTTCGCGGCGCTTTCCTCCGTATTATATTACTTAGGTATCCTGCAAAAAATAGTGTATGTATTTGCCTACCTGCTAAACAAACTGAATATTTCCGGCGCCGAAAGTTTGTCTACCGCAGCTAATATTTTTTTAGGACAAACAGAGGCGCCGCTGATGATCCGTCCCTACCTCGAAAAAATGACGCGCAGTGAAATACTGTGTATTATGGTAGGAGGGATGGCTAATACTGCCGGCAGCGTATTAGCGGCTTATGTAGGGTTTCTGGGAGGGGGGGATGAGGCACAGCAGCAATACTATGCGTTGCATATGCTCAGCCAGTCTATTATGAGCGCTCCCGCCGCTATCGTTTGCTCCAAGATCATTTTTCCTCAACCTGCTCACAGCCTCATTGTAAAGGATCTTACCATACCCAAAGAAAAATTAGGCGATAATTTCTTAGACGCGCTGTCGCTGGGCACAACCGACGGGTTAAAGCTGGCGGTAAATGTAGGCGCTATGCTTATCGTTTTTACGGCCATGATGTGGGTGGCAAACGCGTTGCTGGGCTGGGTGGGAGATATTACCCAGCTTAACGGGCACATTAAATCAGTAACGGAAGGCAGGTATGAAACCCTTTCTCTGAATATGCTGCTGGGGTATATTTTTGCCCCGGTGGCCTGGCTGATAGGCGTTGCGCAGGCAGATATGGTAGCTATCGGACAACTGCTGGGCGAAAAAACAATACTCAATGAGTTTTACGCCTATGTATCGCTTGCCGGAATGAAGGAAAGCAACCTCATCTCCAGCCCCAAATCATTGCTCATAGCCACTTACGCGCTTTGCGGCTTCGCTAATTTCGCGTCTATAGGCATACAGATCGGGGGGATCAGTCAACTGGCGCCTAACCAGCGCAAAAACCTTACGGAACTTGGCATAAAAGCATTGATCGGCGGAACCATTGCCTGCCTGATGTGTGGTTGCATAGCAGGAATGCTGTTTTAGCGATAAAAAAGCGCTGCCTGTATATTTTGCCAGGTGCTTTTCAAACGAAATGATGAGGGGATACGTATAGTTGAACGGTGTTGTAAGCGGTTTTACGGCTTAAATAGTGCAAAATGGTGGAAAGTATTTTTATTATCAGCACTTGCCATACATTTGGATAATGTATTCTTAAACTATTTTTTGTGAAGGCAGTTTTCAGGTCAGGTTTTATTATGGCAGGTCTGTGTTTTTACATGGCCATCAATGGATTTGCGCAGCAGCAGCTTGCACCCGTACGTTGTGTAACGGGTAGTGTAATGGAGCGGTACTTTCAAAAATATCCGCGCGACAAGGTGGCCTTTGAAAAAACGCAACTGGATTTTCAGCAAAAATATGAAGCGGTAAGACGCGCCAAAAAAGGGTTGCCGGTTCAGCAGCGTTTAAACGCCATTGTTACCATACCCGTGGTTGTGCATATTGTAATGGATAATCCCGCTTTGGTAACCGATGAGCAGGTGCAGAGCCAGATAGAGGTATTGAATGCCGATTATGCAGGTGAGAATGCGGATTCCGTGAAGATCCCTGCTGCCTTTAAATCATTATTCGGTAAAGGCAATATTCGTTTTTGTCTTGCGCAGCGCAGCCCTTCCAATGAACCGTCCGGCGGTATCACCCGGAAAATTTCCTCTACCACATCTGTTCCCGGCGATAGCGATCCTGTTAAATACGCCACAATGGGCGGGGTGGATGCCTGGGATGTAAACAGGTACCTGAATATATGGGTATGTAAGATGGAAGACAACGACCTGGGTTACTCCTTTATGCCCGGCTTACCCGGGCTGGCAGCTTCGGATGTGGGATTGGTAACTGCCTATCATGCTTTTGGAACCATTGGGTCGGCAGCGGCGCCTTTCAATAAAGGCCGTACCGCCACCCATGAAATAGGCCATTTCTTTAATCTTTGGCATACCTGGGGCGCTAATGAATGCCAGGCCTCCTGTGCTGATTCAGATTTTGTGGATGATACACCCAACCAAAGCACGTGCACGTATGGCGCGCCGTTGTTTCCTCAAACCGATGCCTGCACCAATACCGCACCCGGTATTATGTTCATGAATTTTATGGATTACACGGATGATGCCACCATGTGCCTGTTTACCGCCGGGCAGGCCGACCGTATGGAAACAGCACTCAGCACTTTTTCCGACAGGATGCAACTGATGACTTCCAATGGTTGTGTGCCGCCCGTGTTGCATACTAATGATGTAAAGGCGCAGGCTGTATTATCGCCTTCAAATGCGGTTGTATATTGCGGAACCGGCATTATTCCCCAATTGCGTATCAGTAACCTCGGCGCTTCATCTTTAACCAGTATAAGGCTCAATGCAGCTGTAGATGGTGCGGAACCTGTTGTTACCAATCTTACGCTTAATCTTCCTTCTTTGCAGGAAACAACCATATCGGGTATCGCCATTACCGTGGCTCCGGGATATCATACCGTTAAGCTCTATACCACGCTCCCCAACGGAAGCGCCGATATGCAACCTTTAAACGATACGGCAACCATGGTATTCTCCGTTACAGGTAATGCCGGCGAACCATTGGCACAGGGATTCGAATCCACTTTTCCGCCGCAGGGCTGGGGAATAGCCAATAACAGCGATGTAGTGGCGTATAACCCGGTGCGGGCAACCAATGCCGCACATTCCGGCACGGCATCTGTAAAATTCGATAACTATAATTACCAGTTATTCGGCAAGCATACCATGCTGGTTACACCGCAGCTTACGATACCGCTTACCGCCGATTCGGTTAAAATAACGTTCTGGCGGGCAGCCGCGCAATACAGCAGCATGAATTCCGATACGCTGGAAGTATTGTTTTCCACCGATTGCGGGCAAACCTATACGTCTGTTTACAAAAAAGGAGGAGCGGATTTAAAAACGCGTGCCGACTTTCTGACTGCTGCATATATTCCCACTGCTGATGAATGGGTAGCGGATACTATTGACATCAGCGCTTTGGTAAAGGGCAGGTATGATCAAATTGTTGTGCAGTTCCGCAACATTAACGGCTATGGCAATAATGTGTATATAGACGACATTAATATTTATACCCGCACCCTGCCACAGCATTTAAAAGAGAGCGGATACCTTATTGCGCCCAATCCCACTACCGGCCTGTTAGCCATACAGCATTACCCTTCTTCCGCCGCATTAAAAGGTGTGGTGGTTTACAGCAGCACCGGGCAGTTGGTATGGAAACAGCACTATACCTCTTCCGCCGCACCTAATTACATTCCCGTTAACCTCAGCTATATGGCTTCGGGTGTATATATTGTGCAGTTGGTTTATACCGACAAAATGGTAACACAAAAAGTGGTGAAGATGAATTGAGGGTGAGTTTTATTTCCCCGGGACACAGTCCCGGAAGAACATAGCGCATGCGAAGTCAGAGACTTCACATAGCTTCGCCCCGGCGCAACTAAATGGGAATGTGATCTGTCTCATCGTTTTGCCCGAACGGCAATGATTTCAGGAGTACTTTCTTGCATGTTTTCCGTATATTCACTCAGGTTTTTAATGGTATAAGGAACAGTTATTGTTGCCTGGGAATTCCTTATTGATGATCTTTAAAAAAAGGGTATGCTTGATATTATTATTGAAGCCCGTAATGCGGCAATCAGCAGGGAAATGAAGGTTAAACGCATTCTTCCCTTCCGGCTTCGCAGGATGATCGGTCCTTTTATTTTTATGGATCATGCGGGGCCGATCGCAGATGCCATTGCACCTGCTTCCGGTTTGGATGTGCTGCCGCATCCGCATATCGGGCTTTCTACCGTTAGCTATTTGTTTGGCGGACAGGTAACCCACCGCGATAGCCTGGGCGTAGAGCAGATCATTCTTCCGGGTGAAGTAAACTGGATGACTGCCGGCAGTGGTATTTCCCATTCTGAAAGATTTGAAGATCCCTCAGTGCTCACCGGGGGGTTGGAAATGATACAAACCTGGGTAGCGCTGCCCGAAAGGGATGAAGAAGATGCGCCCAGTTTTGTAAATTATACACCCGCCCAGCTTCCTGTTTTTACCGACACAGGCGTGTGGATGCGACTAATAGCAGGCAATGCCTATGGGTTACAAAACAATGTAAAAACCAATTCCCCCTTGTTTTATTTGCATGTTGAGCTGGAACAGGGCGCAAGGTTCGGGCTTCCCAAAGAACATTCAGAGCGGGGGTTTTACATCGTTAAGGGAAGCATATCGTTTTCGGGAGTTACCTATAACCAGGGCAAAATGCTGGTGTTCAGCAAAGGCGTTGACCCGGTTATTATTGCTGAAGAAAAGACTACGCTCATGCTTTTAGGCGGCGAACCTTTGGGTGAACGTTTTATCTGGTGGAATTTTGTTTCATCGCGTAAAGAACGTATTGAACAGGCAAAAGAAGATTGGAAACAAGGCAGGATTATCCTGCCTCCAAACGACAACAAAGAATTTATTCCACTGCCCGATGATAAGTCGAAACCGGCAGGAATGCCGCCAGCGCCGGAGCCCCTTTCATAAGCTGTTGCAAAATGCCTGTATTTCCTTTGCGGTTATACACTTTTTTTAATCTGATAATTTTAATTCTCCTTCATCATCTTCCTCCAATAATTCAATTTCCGTTAACAGCGCCTGTGGCATGGTTTTAATGGTAGTGGCTTCCAGCTTTTTAATATTTTCAAGTCTGCCAATGATGGTATCACCTCTTTTCCTGCCGTCTTTCAGCTTGTTCATAGCATCATCATACGTATCGGAAGTATCTTTCAGCTTCGCTTTAATTTTTAGCATGTCTTCCGCAAAGCCAACGAATTTATCGTATAGAGCCCCACACTGTTTAAAGATCCCTTCTACGTTTTTAACCTGGTTTTCTTTTTGCCAGATGATCTTTACCACTTTAAGCGTAGCGATCAATGTAGTGGGTGTAATTAAAACGATCTTTCGTTTTAAGGCGTTATTGATCACTTCCGGGCTTTGGTTCATTGCCAGCGTTAGGGCTGGTTCCACGGGCATGAACATAAATACGTAGTCGGGTGTGGTAAGCCCGGCAAGCGACTGGTAGGTTTTATCCGCCAGCTTTTCAATATGATCGTTTACGCTTCGCAAATGTTGCTTTAAATAGGTTTTTTTCTCTTCGGGGTCCGATGCGTTAAAGTAATTAACGTATGCTGTTAAGGAAACCTTGCTGTCAATAACCAAATGCTTACCGTTGGGAAGGTGTAAAATAAAATCGGGCTTGCGGTTTACTTCCGCATCAGTGTCCCTGTACATTTCTTCCCTGGTAAAGTCTACATATTTTTGTAAACCTTCCGCTTCCAATATCATGTTCAGGCGGTCTTCTCCCCAGTTACCCTGCATTTTTACCTCCGACTTTAGTGCGGAAGTTAAATTTTTAGCGTCATCGCTCAGTTGGGTGTTTAACTGCTGTAATAATTCCAGCTCTTTTTTCAGCGAGGTAAGGTCGTGAATATCCTCTTTCCTGGTAGCTTCTACTTTTTCTTTAAATGCTTTCAGGTCATTTTTAAAAGGATCAATTACAAACGACAATTCTTTTTTATTTTCCAGCACAAACTCGGCTTTCTTTTCCTTCATGATATCAGTAGCCAGGTTCCTGAACTGTTCTTTGGAAAGGTTGTGGAGCGATTCAATTTCAGTTCTGAACAGCTTTAGCTTTTCATTTAAATGTTCCTCTTTTTGTTCCAGTGCGGTGAGCTTGGTATGTAAAGTGAGAATTGTTTGTTCTTTTGCGGTTAACGCTGTTTCGGCCGAATGCAGCTTGTGGCTGATGATATCAAAACTGTCTCTTGAAATGTATAGCTGGTTCAGCTCTTCTTTTCCGATCCGTTTGGCGTGATCAACCTGTAGTTCCGTAAACTGTTGCCGGAGGTTTTCAAAATCGGTTTTTGCAATATAATTTTTGGGGATTGTTGATTTAAAAAGATAATAGCCCATCAATCCACCAATAAATAATCCGGCAAGCAGGTATATAGCAGGTTCCATAATAAACAAGGTTCAGGGCTCAAATATACCGATTACTAAATTATTGAGCAAAAACCTATCGGGACTACAGCGCTGCTTCGATGTTGCGCAGTCCCGACAGGTTTCTACATTTCAATGTATCCTGTCGCCCCTTACTTCCACGCTTTGTATCACTTCCGCTTCATAAGCTAACCATTCCGCCCAGCGCTTTCTCACTTTGTCTTTGTCTATATAAGTTTCGGCCAGGTCAATGAATAAAGTGTAATGCCCGGCTTCGCTTTCCATAAAGCGGCGGTAAAATTTACGCAGGTAGGCATCATCCAATCCTTCGCTCAGCCGTTTAAAGCGTTCGCAGCTCCGGGCTTCTATCAGGGCCATGGTGAGCAGTTGATCCAGAAACCGTTCTTCAGGACTGCCGCCTTTTTTCTGAAATTCGAGCAGCTTATTTACATAGATGTCTTTGCGTTGTTTGCCCAATGCCAGTCCGCGTTTCTGCAATTCGGCCAGTACCAGCCTGAAATGACCCCACTCTTCCGTAACGATGGGCGAGAGTTCGGTAACTAATTTTGCTTTATCGGAATAACGTTGAATAAGGGTTATACAGGTAGTGGCCGCTTTTTGCTCGCAATAGGCATGGTCGGTGAGTATATCTTCGAGACGTATACTTGCCAGGTTTACCCAGCGCGGGTCGGTAGGTAATTGCAGCCCCAGGATATTTTTTACATCATCTTCATTCATGGGGTAAAAATAAGCGATTTGGGTATCAGGTGAGTAACTGCTAACAATAAGACGAAGGCTCCTTCGTTTTTTTGATTTGTGGTTTATGGTTGTATTTCGCCTCGGATTTCGGAATTTTAGTTTTCGGATTTTTAAATTTATCCGCCCCGGCGGACAGGTTCGGTTCCTGTAATTTATAATTTGGTACTTTCTGCCTGCTTCCTCACCATCTTCAGCATTACTTACCTTTAAGCAGCCAAAGCAATCACCATATGGCAAAATCATTTCAAACCGGCGATCATGTAAGCTGGAATTCGGAAGCGGGCCGGGTATCGGGCACGATCATTAAAGTGCATACCGCTGATTTTATATACAAGGGATATATCCATCATGCAACAAAGGAAGAACCGCAGTATGAAATAAAAAGCGATAAAAGCGATCACATTGCCGCGCATAAAGGTTCGGCGTTGCGGAAAATAAAAACAGCGAAACATTAAAAGAAGTATTGAATGCTATGGAGCGGTGGGGCAGCAACAGCGTAAAAAGATAATCAGGAAATAGCAGGACAGGAATAAAATAGCTGAATTATTGCTTTAGTTCCATAACCGCCACCACCGGCAAATGATCTGAAGCGTAACGTTCGGGTATTACCTGGTGCGAAACAACCGACAGGCGGTTGCTTTTTTGGTACATAATGAAGTCTATGGTTTTATCAGGGTTAATAACCGGGATGGTAAAATCGCAGGGGCTGCAGGTACGCGTAAATTGTTCATCTAAGATAGCAACAGGCTTCGAGCCGGGAACGGCATTAAAATCGCCGGCAATGATGAAAGGATGCTGAAAGGAGCGGGCAATGCGGTTAATGGCTTCTGCCTGTATGATGCGGTTCGTGTCGGTGCGCAAAGCGTCTAAGTGAGTGCTCCCGAATTGAAATTTAATACCGCCCGGTAAAGTTACCAATGCCGTGGCCAGTACCCTGGGTTCGCCTTTGGTTTCAGCAACCGTGGGAAGGGGGTGAACCTTCCCGTTCGACAAAGGGTATTTGGACAGTATGGCCACGCCATAATCTCCCCCGTCATGATCAATGGCTTTGGCAAAAAACACCTGCATATTCAGCTTTTGAGCTAAAAGGCCTGCCTGGTCAATTTTGCCTGAGCGCGCTACATTTACATCAACTTCCTGAATGGCCACTATATCGGGGCTTTGCCGGCGGATAGCTTCTGCTATGGCATCCACATCAATGAACCCGGGTTTTGACGGCGGATTGCAATGGTGCAGGTTGTAGCTCATCACCCGTATAGTAGTTGTTGGATTACCTGCAGCAGGAGTGCCCGAAATTTTGGGGGCGCAGCCGTGCATTGCTGTTACGGCACAAAAAAAGAATAGAGCCTGTATGGTTCTCATTGCAGTAAGCACGCTTTTGCAAATGGTTGATTTTATATATAAAATGGTTTGAAACACGGATGCTGCATATTTTTAACAATAGCGTTTAATACGCATCATTTAATGCAAACACCGGCTTCCGGTACATCCACTGCCCGCCTGTAAAATCGGGGAACTCCATGGTTTGATTGCCCAGCTCAATAGAGCTTTCACTCAATGGCGTAATGGCGCTCCAGGCCGCAGCATCGTATACGTCCATAGGCGTTGCTGTTTTTCGTTTGATGGATTCCACGAGCGCATGGATCACAAAAAAGTCCATTCCGCCATGCCCTGCGCCTGCCGATTCTTTGCTCCATCTTGCCCACAGGGGATGGTCGTATTTATCTAACCAGGCCTTGGCATCATCCCATGCATGCGCTTTAGCCGATTTGTCTTCTATATACATACCGTTGTTTACGTCCATCCATAAACCCTGCGTGCCCTGTACCCGGAAGCCGAGAGAATAGGGTCTGGGCAGGTTGGTATCCAACTGCAGCAGGATGGTTTCTCCATTGGCACAACCGATATGCGTAGTAACAACATCGCCTAATTTGAATTTAACTTTTGCATTGGGATGGCTTTCCCCGCCTTTCTTTACAATATAATTATGTAATCCTCTTGACTTGGTGGAAAAAGAATTTAATGTAATGAAACGGTTGCCCCTGTTAATGTTGATATAGTGCGCTATGGGGCCAATGCCATGTGTAGGGTACAGGTCGCCGTTACGGTGAACGCCATGTTCCGTTCTCCAGCGGGCTTCGGAAAAAGCTTTTTCACCAAATTCAACGCCGTGCCCGTAAGGATGAACGCCATCATTGAATTTTACTTCACGCAAATCGTGCTGGTATCCGCCCTGAAGGTGAATGAGCTCGCCCAGCAGGCCCTGGCGTACCATGTTCAATACGGCCATTACATCCCTGCGGTAGCAAACGTTTTCGAGCATCATTACATGGGCGTTATATTTTTCAGCGGCTTTTACAACATCCCAGTGATCCTGGAGCGTGATGCCCAGCACTACTTCCGTTCCCACATATTTAACCCCGGCTTCCAATGCACCAATGATCATGGGCTTATGCCATTCCCAGGGTGTTGCAATTACTATCCCGTCTACTTTTTCCGTATCCAGCATTTTTTTCCAGGCATAATTATCCCCGGTATACACAACGGGCATTTTCTTACCGCTTTTTGAGATCAGTTCTTTTGCTGATTTCAGCATGCGCTCATCTATATCACAAATGGCAATAAGGTCCACATCATCTCTTCTCAGCAGCAGGTCAAGATGGTTCTGTCCCCGCAGGCCTACGCCAATGACCGCCATTTTTACTTTGGGGTCGGCGCTTCTTTTTCCTGCAAATAAGGTGGCGGTGGGTAATACGGCAAGCGAGGCGGCTGCCAGGCCCGCGTTTCTTACAAATGCTTTCCTGTTCATATGGTTTTGTTTATGCGTTGCCGGTTGTTTTAGTAATTATCAATGGCAACGCTGTACTGAAATTACTATAATAATCTGCAACCGGTATATGCAAACGGTTGCGCAAAATACAGATCAGTGCATTAACCTGCCGTTTTGTTTCCGGTAGCGGTCCAATGATAAGGCCGTAAGCCTGTCTGTATATTGTAACTCCGGAATTTATTCCGGCGATGAGGCATACTAAAACGTCACTGAGTGCCGCAGGTACGATATATACCATTTTAATCCAAACTTTCATTAGTTCCGATACCTGAAGCTGTCTGAAAATGATTGCTGTTACTTCTAATAAAATCCGGCATCTGTGGCAAAATGAATGTTCATTCTCCCACATTTTTATTTCCATTTCACCGCGGTGAAAACAATGGTTGCATAACCATCTTTCTCATAGAGTATTCCTATTTCTTTCTTTGTTATGTTTACGATATCGGAATAAGCGGCATAATCCCTTGAATCATTTTCACTTTTGGCAATTACCATATTCTTTTTCCATGTTTTGCCGTCATCATAGCTAATGCGCAGGGTAAGGTTATCTCTTCGCTTCGTATCTGCAGCATTGCAAAAGGCGATAATGTTTCCCTTCTTTTTCTTACCGATAGTTAAAATACTTCCCTGGTTAACGGGGTCAGGAAGATTGTTATCAAAATAAGTGGTATCCCAGGTGGCGCCGCCATCGCTGCTTATGGAAACGATCCTTGCCCGGATATCTCCTTTCTGGTTGCGGCTGTTCATCATGAGCTTGCTACCGGACAGTTCCGCTGCTATAGATTCATTGCTTCCCGGAAGGTTAACGGTTTGGCCCAGGTGAAAGGTTTTGCCATGATCGTCTGTATAAAAACCATGCGCCTGGTAATCGGCAAACTGCGGTTGCGGGTTGCCGGCAGAATGGTTGGCTGCTATAAAAATGCGGCCTTTGTATTTGCCTGTGCTGAATTGCATGGCATGACCGGGCGTGTTGGCATAGCTGCGCCAGTCTTCCGGAAAGTTATACGCCGGGTTTACCTGCGGTTGTTGCGGACGGTGTGTTTGTATAGTAATATTCACCGGTTCACTCCAGGTAATGCCATTGTCGGCTGATGTTTTGTACCACACTTCCCTCAGGCCTTTTCCTTTTCTTACTTCTCCTTCGTGATTATTGCCTGTATTGTAAAACAAAAAAATTATTCCCTGAGGATAAGCAGGATCGGTGAGGTCCACCACCGGCGCGGGATTGCCGGCCTGCAGGGTATCCACATCAACAATTGTTTGCAGAGCGCTCCATGTTTTTCCTTTATCGCTGCTGCGTTTTGCAACAATATTAATATCGCCAAAATCGCCTGCGCCGTGCACACGGCCTTCTGCAAAAGCCAGTAAATCGCCATTGGGTAATCCAATGATGGCAGGAATGCGGTAGCTTTTATGTCCTTCCGTGCCGGATACAAAAACAGGAATATCTTTTACCTGTGCGAACGGGGCGGTAATAAAAAGAAACAAAGCGATTGCTGTAACTGCTGTTTTTTTCATAATACATTTATTTTAAAAGTTGATGCCGGTAGCTCTTCCGAATTCACGAGGTTGGCATTTGTAAAAGGCTGCCAGCCGTAATAAATAAATGCGGGTTTTTCTTTTGCGGCTATGATGATCTTATTTTTTTGAATAGTAGCTTTTGTTTCCTCCTTCCCGTTTATTGAAAATCCGGTTACCGCTTCTCTATCGCTTGTGCGCAGTCCTTCTGCCGTGTAGCGAAACGTAATTACAATATTACCATTTATATATTTTGCATGCAGTGGCAACGGCCCGGAAGGAACAATGTTTCTTTTATAGGTATAATGCAGCGCCCACCTGGCCAGGCGTTCTCCTACCGTTTTTTTGTTGGTAGGGTGTACATCGTTTTTAAAACCAATATCGCTGCAAACTGCCATGCCGCCATTTTTTACTTCATCTAAAAGCTTGCGCTGCTCATCCCGGAATTGCGGCCAGTAATGCGATGGATATTTAGCCGTATCAATAGACGACAACTGCACCCAGTAAAAAGGCATCGCAGGTTGTTTCCCTTCCGGGGCGGCAGCCTGCCTGTCCGGTAGGCAGGGCAGCCATTTTTGCCGGTAGTCATTGATCATCAAATGAAGCAGGTTCCTGTATTCTTCAACTCGTGGCAGTTCCAGCGCATTGCTTTCACCCTGGTACCAAAGTATACCCTTTATGGGCATGGCAATAATGGGAGCAACTCCGCCTGCATAAGCGAAACCGGGTTTGTAGGCATGATTTAAACCCAAATCATCTCCATAGCCGTTTACATTATTGCCTACGTTTTGCTTAGCTCTTTCCCTTACCCATTCCGGGAGATTGTTATTTTCTAACCAGTTGCCTTTTACTTTTACTGAAAATTGTTTACTGTTTTGCAAAGCATCACGACTGATAAAGGTTTCGATGGGCGCGCCGCCAATAGACAGGTTGATCAAACCTACAGGCACATTTTCGCTTGCCACAATATGTTTTGCAAAATAATAGCCCACAGCAGTCATAGGCTTTACCGTGTTGCTATCGCATTGCTGCCAGTCCGCATCTGCATAAAAATCCTCGGTATTCAGTCTTTTATTTAATGAATCCGTATAAGCAACGCCATACACATATCTCCCCGCAGGTGCAGGATTGTATAATCTTATCAGTGGCTGATTGGCATACTTTATCTCTTCTTTAAAATGCATTTCTTTTATCATCGGCCATTCCATATTGGACTGGCCGGAACAAACCCATACATCACCGATCAGGATGTTTTTTAGCTCAATGGTTTCCTTCCTGTTTTTAATATAGATGATTTGGGGAGCAGCGTTTGCCTTTTGCTTTTTAAAATATACACTCCAGGATGAATCAGCTTTTATAATGCAGCTTTTTTCTTCTGTGGCAAAACCGCTCAAAACCGTATCACCCGGGTTTCCTTTTCCCCAGATATGCACCGGCTGATCTCTTTGTAAAACCATATTGTCTGAAAAAATATCCGCTATCTGAAATTGTGCAAATATAGCAGCCGGTATAAGCAACAAGCCTGTTAAAAATAAAGCTATCTCCCTGGTTGTACTTTTTGCGGATGACTGCTGCCGGTAGTATGCTTTCGCCGGAGCGGGGTAATCACTTTTTTTTATAGTAATGATCGTTTTCAAAATTCATACAATATTTTTATGCTCAGCCTGCCTGAATTTACTTTTATTTCCGGTCATTAATTGATAAATGATCTTCCAGCAGTTTTGCGCAATACCACTCCTGCCTGGGCAGGTGAAACGGGCCTTTGAATAAATTTCCTTTAGCGGTTTGTGCAACGCTTCCATCGCGGTGCAGATAACCGAACCATTCACCGTTTTCCTTATCATGAAAGTGCTGATAGGAATAATCATGCACGAGCTTATGCCACCTGGCATATTTTTCATCACCTGTTAACAGGTAAGCCAGCAATGTGGCAATGATCGTTTCATTGTGGGGCCACCAGAATTTCATATCCTGCCAGTATTCCTGAACGGGTTTGTTGTACACATCGCGGAAATATAAAATACCGCCATGCGTCGTATCCCATCCGCGTTCCCACATGTAATCCAGCATTTTACAGCCCAGCGCAATCAAATGCGGGTCGTTGTTACGGTATCTGGCTTCGTGCAAAATAAACCAGGCGCCTTCAATGGCATGTCCGGGGTTGAGCGTTCTGCCGTCAATATGATCAATGATGCTGCCATCGGGCGCTACCTGTTCCATTACACACCTGATATCATCCTTTATAAAATATCTTTCTATTTCTTCGATCCATTTTGAGATTAAGCCATCACAACGATCGTCACCAATCGTTTCCCTCAACTGTTGCGCCGTATTCATCATGATCATGGGTACTCCAATACCCATAGAAGGCCTTGTATTGGTAAACTTTGGTTGTAGTAAACCGGGTGTTGTTGCATACTCAATGCATTTCCCAAAAACAAATCTTGCTTTCTCCGCTGCTTCTTTATCTCCGCTGGCTTTGGCGTAAGCTGCGGCGGCAATTACATAAAACGTTTCGGAGAAAAAATACCTCCTTTTACGTAAAGGTCTTCCGTCACGGGTAACATGAAAAAACATTTGCCCATCCCTGTCAAAACAATGTTTATTCAAAAAATCATAACCTGATTTCGCACCTTCTAACCATTCCTGCTTTTTTTCTACGGTATTGTATAAAGTAGAAAGCAGCCAGGTTGCCCTTCCCTGTATCCACACCGCTTTATCATCATCAATGAGCGAGCCATCGGCATCTCTCATTAATAAGAAACCGCCATGTTCTTTGTCAAAAGAGCGGGGGAACCAAAACGGCACGGTATCATTGAGCAGTTGATTACTGTAAAACCTTTTAAGATCCTTTAAATCGTTTGCTGTATAATGCATGATCTGTTTTGATAAGATGGTTTTATAATGTTGCTGATTTTATGAAGGGCCTTTTTTCCACTTCCAAAAATCAGGAATGATTGTTTTTGGCCGGCTCATCAAAATCATTTGCTTTTGGCCGCAGAAAGGATACCTGGATGATGAGCGCCACCAGTACAATAGCCGAAAGCATGGCGAAACTTTTTCCCAGGTTGCCCGCATCGGTTGATTTTCCCAGCCAGTCTGTAACCAAAGCACCCGCAAATACCCCTGTCATGTTCATCAGTCCATACGCGGTTGCCCTGTATTTAGCCGAAACGAACTGGCAAAGGATAGGCATATTATTGGCATCAAACATACCAAAGCCAAAGCCAAAGCAAAAGGCGGCGCCAATAACATGAAACATAGAATGACCATAGCCCACCAGCAATAGCGAAGGAATGGTTAAGGCCAGCCCTATGGCGCTGGTATAAATCCTTCCCCTGATATTTTTTTGCACCCAGCGGTCAGATAATATCCCCCCGAAAATTACACCGAGGAAGGAAGAGGCGGCAATTGTGATCGTTGAAAGCGGCCCGGCCAAAGACATGTCAATGCCCAGGTTCTTTGCGAACAAAGTAGGCAGCCAGTTTTTAACACCCCATCCCGGAAGACTGGGCACGGCAAAGTAGAAGAGAATGATCCAAAAGGCAATATTGGAAAAAAGCAATCCTAATCCTTTAAACAGAGAAGCTTTTTCTTTTATGATGTTATTAGTTGCACGTGTTAGCTCCGGTGATTTTTTCTCATGTAAAAAAAGAATTAAAATAAAGGAATACACTATTCCGATGATCCCAAAATAATGAAAAGCAGATTGCCAGGAATAGTTGGATGCAATGGTGGCGCCAAAGCCGCCTAACGCCTGACCCATGTATAAGCCGGTCATATGAATGCCAATAGCCAGCGACCTTGTTTTTGAAGTATGATAGTCGGCAATCAGTGAAAGTCCTGCAGGTATGTACAAAGCTTCGCTTACGCCCATAATTGCCCTGAGCCAGTATAACTGGTTAAAGTTTTCGCTGTAGCCCATCATATAGGTTACCCCGCTCCAAACAAAAAGGCTTATCACGATGAGCCATTTCCTGTTGATCCGGTCGGCTATCATGCCCGCCACCGGACTCATGAAACCATATATCCAGAGGAAGATAGCCATCAGCCTTCCAAAATCCCTTGCCTCTCTCAGTTCCACGATATCAATCATCATAGAGGGCTGCATGGTGCTGAGCATCTGCCTGTCCATATAATTGAGCAGCGCTACCACCCACAAGAGCCCAACCACAATCCAGGGATAGTTTTTTGAATGTTTCATTTGCATATCACTCGTTTTTACCACATAGGCACATAGGTTCACATAGGAAGGATTGGGTTTCTGATATTTTTTAAATAAATAGTTTTTCTTTCTATTGTGTTTCTATGTATTTCGTTTCTTTATTTTTTACCACATAGGATCATA
>NZ_DAOMQT010000034.1:0-21677 GCF_035445465.1 Agriterribacter sp. | reverse complement strand
TTCTATTGTGTTTCTATGTATTTCGTTTCTTTATTTTTTACCACATAGGATCATAAGTACATAGTTGTACATAGAGGGTTTATTCTATTGTGTTTCTATGTATCTATTGTGTCTATGTGTTCAATTTTTATTTTACCACATAGGATCATAGGGCATATAGGTTCACATAGCATTTTAGAATTTTCTATTGTGTCTATGTGTTTCGTTTCTTTATTTTTTACCACATAGGATCATAGGCACATAGTTGCACATAGGGTTTATTCTATTGTGTTCCTATGTTTCTATTGTGCCTATGTGTTCAATGTATTTTTTATCACATAGGATCATAGGCACATAGTTGCACATAGGGTTTATTCTATTGTGTTCCTATGTTTCTATTGTGCCTATGTATTCAATTTTTATTTTATCATATAAGGTCATAGGCAGATAGTTGCACATAGGTTTTTTATTCCTGCCTTCAAACATGTAGCTGTTCCGGCAATCCCCTGAAACCTGAAACCTGTACCCTGTACCCTGCACCCTGTAACCTGCAACCTACTGTATTCTCCTCATCCATATTTCAGGTGTGCGCACGCCTGCTCTTATTTCTCCGTTGGGTATTACCACATCGTTGTTCCATAAAATGGCGGTAGTGGTAACAGGTGCTTCAAAAGGTAAAGTAGTGGTATTTGTCCAATTATCCGTTGTTGTATTATAGCGCAATACTTCCCTACTAAACCCGGGGTGTGCAGCTTGTAATTGATTTTTCTGCCGGATCAGGTCCTGTTGTTCTGCTGTATCGGTAGCTGCATTGATGGCGCCTATTAATAATTCTGTTTTATGAAAAGTTTCTCCCTTATCTCCGCCAAACAATAATATCTCATTTTTACCTGCAGCTATACCCGTTCCGGCACACAGTCTGTAGGGCAATGATTTAATTTCCTTCCATTCCTTTTTGTTAAGATCAAATGCATAAGCGGATGCATAGATATCGCTGATGCTATTGCTGTTTTTCTTTCTGCCACCCAATACATATACCGAAGGGCTGCCGGCAGCAAATTGCGCAACAACCACGGCATGGGAAACAGCATAGGGCAGGCTGGGTAAAGTATTCCATCGGGCAGCGGCATTTGTAATGTCCAGACTATAAAAACCGCTGGAAGCGCTGTCGCTGTTTTCGCCGCCTGCAAGGTATATTATATTATCGTGTATAGTAATACCGGCATTGCTGAGGGGGAGCGGCAGATCAGGTAAGTTTGTGATGATCACACTATCGCTATGATCACCCCATTGCAGCAGCATCACTTTGGAGCTAACGCCTTCCGGATTTTCGCCGCCAGCGCATACAATTCCCATGGGAGTGGAGGCACAGGCCGGGTATGCCAGGGGATAAGGCAAAGAAAATGTTTTATAGAGCGATAGCGAATCTTCCTGTATTCTTTTCATCACGAAACCCTCAGCGTAATATCTTTTCTTTCCGCCCATCCAGGGAAGACTGTCGGGGAAGTTAGCGCCGCCGGCAACCAGTAATACATTGTTGGTAACACCTGCAACAGGCCCCGCGAGCCCGATCGCTTTTTCCTGTCCGGGCAGGGGGGGCAGTTCACCGGCAATACGCCAGGCCATAGTATATTTTTGTTCCTGGTTTTTACAGGAATGGAGCGGCATCATCATACTGCTTAAGAAAATAAGTAAAGAGAGTTTCATCATGTGTTGTTACACTTTATGAGCCGCCCTGCTCACCGAAGCAAAACGGTCAAACCCTATGGCAGCCACATCTTTTTTAAACAGCTCAAATTCCGCAGCCGTCATATTTTGTACCGGCAGGCGGAATTCACCGCAATCTACGCCAACGAGCTTCATGTAGGCTTTGCCGGTAGCTATGCCGCCGTATTTACCCAGCAGGCGGATCATGTCAATGGATTGTTGCTGCAATGCCCTTGCTTTTTCAAGCTCATTGTTATCAAACGCGTCAATCAGCTTATAGTATAACGGCGCCGCATAGTTGAATGTGCTGCCTACTGCGCCTTTGGTACCCAAAACCAGTGCCGAAAGCATATTTTCATCGCGGCCCCACAGCATATCATACTTCCCGTTTTGAAAACGCATGCACGAAAGAAAATCCATAAAGTCTTCGTGCGTGTATTTGATGCCTGCGAAGTTGGGTATCTTACCGTCTATCTCCTGCAGCAAATCGTACATGGCAATGTTTACGCCGGTAAGCACAGGGATATGATAATAATAAAAAGGCATATCGGTTACCACCAATGCTACTTCCGCACAGGCTTTTGCCAGCATTGCAGCATTGGCAGGTTTAAAATAAAAGGGTGCTGTAAAAGATATAGCGTATAAGCCAATTTGCTTTGCATGCAGGGCCAGTTCCTTACAGTCTGCAATGCTTGTTCCTCCCAGGAAAAGCATCACTTTAAAATCATCATCGTCTTTGGTTGCAGCAGCCCAGGCTTGGGCTACCGCTTTTTTTTCTGCCATGGTCATGGAAACGCCTTCTCCGGTAGAGCCACAAATAAAGGCGCCGGTAACGCCGTTCGCTTTCAGCATGGCATAATAAGCGGAAATGATCGCGGTATTCACGGCGCCATTGGCGAGCATGGGTGTAAAGGGCGCTGCAATAAGTCCGCTGAGGTGTTGGTTATTCATGTTTTTTTGTTAAGGTCGTCAATAAAAATATAAACGGGTAAGTTAAGCCGGGAACAGGAATATTCCCGGTATAAGTTATCTGTGATAAAAAGTGTATAGCATTCAGCAGATTGAAAATTTTTCAACCCGCTGAATTGAACCTGTTATTTGGGTTTGGAGCTGGCATAGCCCGGTGTTTGGTCAACCAGCGGATCATTCGTCCAGATAGCCGTTTCTATCGGCCACAACACTTTGTAGGCCTGCGTGCCTTTATCCAATACGCCATAAGGATGACTGGGGCTGATAAATACCAGCGGGTCGCCGCCATACTTCATCCTGCGGATATCGTACCAGCGTTTCCCTTCGTATACAAACTCTTTGCTGCGTTCTTCAAATATAGCCAGCTCATTGGCATCCTGCGTGCCACTCACAAAGGGTGTGGGGTCGGCATTTGCAAATGCCCGGTCACGGATCTGCTGTATATAGGATGAAGGATCTCCGCCTTCTGCATTGGTTATTTCGGCCAGCATCAGCAGCCTGTCTGCCTCACGGTAAACCGGCCAGTCATCCGTAAATACTCTCCGGTTTGCGGCATTCATTTCTCCCGGGAATTTCACCAGGGCGGTGTTGCGAACGGTAACAATAACATCCGAACCTGAGGCGCTGGTTTTATAATAATCATAAAAAGTGGCATCCCTGCGGGTATCGGCAATGTTGTACGACTGGAATAGTTCAAAGGTATAAGCATAACGCTGGATGATCTGTGCGGGTGCGCTGGCAATATTCAGGGGATCTACAAGGGTGGGGCCAAGTGTTGTAGAATCTTTTACGTGCAGGTTATCAAAATTAAAAGTAGAGTACAGGAAATACGAATAGGCGGTGCCCATTTCTGCTTCACCGTCGCGGTAACGAACGGCTAAAATGATCTCGCCGTTATTCTTGTTTTTGAATATATCCCGAAAATTGGGAAGCAATGAGGTACCCGCTGTTGCGTTCAATGCTGATTTTGCTTCTGCCAGATCTGCTGTAGTATTATACACTTTTGCAGACCACAAATACACTTCACCTTTTAACATTAACGCTGCTGAAGGATTCCACTGACTTTTATCTGCAAGGGCACCGGCAGTACCAAACAAACTGATGGATTTATTTACATCTGCTTTAATAGCCGCCAGCACATCAGCTTCTGAAGCTCTTTCCTTTCGTAATGCAACCGGATCGGTATTGCCGTTTGATACTTCAGGCTCCAGCCGTATGGGAACACCGCCATAGGTACGAAGCAAATGGAAATAATAATAAGCCCGCATGGCATAAGCCTGTCCCAGCAAATAATTTTTTTTGTCGGCAGCCAGAAAATCTGACGCTTCCACTTTCTGGATGAAAAGATTTAACTGGAGGAAGGGGCCGTAAAGGCCGGCCCAACTGCCAACGCCGGCCGAGGTTTCTTCAATTGCCTGGTTAATGATCGTTAATTCGCTCAGTGAAGTGTTTTGACGGTCTTCATTACTGAAACCACCGCCTCTCATTTCACCCAGGCGTAAGAACATAAACTGGTTATCGCGGAACTGCTTATGCAGTCCCACCATAAAATTGGTTACCTGGGCTTCATTCTGCCAGAAATTCCCGTCCCCGTAATAATCTTCCGGAGCAAGCTCTAATGTTTTGCGGCAGGAAGTAGCGACAACGGCTATCAGGGCTATGTATACTATATATTTAAACTTATTCATGATCAGTGCGTTTATTAAAATGAATTAAAAGGTCAGGTTAGCTCCAAAAACCAATTGTGTTGGTATAGTATAGGCGCTGTTCTGAAAACCAGTACGTTCGGGTAAATTCAACAGGTCATTGGTCAAATATCCCAGGTTTTGACCCGTAACTGTTAACCTTAGTCCGCTGATCTTTGCTTTTTCTAATAAAGCGGCAGGCAATGAATAACTTAATGAAACTTCCCTGAATGCGAGGTAACCTGAATTCACATAGAACATGCTGCTGGGTCTGTCAACATTCTTTGTGTTTAACTGATCGGCCCATGAATACCTTGGATATTTAGCATTCGGGTTTTCAGGCGTCCAGGTTTGTTTTACAATATCAGTTGCATTAAATTCTCCCTGGGCGCTTGCCAGCGACCACAATTGCATGAAATCCTGCTGTATATGTCCAAATGCAAAATCCAAACGGACAAAAAGGCTCAATCCTTTCCAGGATACTGTAGTATTAAACCCGCCTGTCCAGCGTGGAAGCGTACGGCCCAGCGATACCCTGTCGCGATAATCAATGGTATCATTCTTATCAATATCCTTCCACATTACATCGCCCAGTTGTGTAGGTATATAGCTCAGGCCACCTGCGTTTAAATTGTATTGATCTATTAATTGCTGGCTGGCCACGCCTCTTCCGGCCCCTCCATTTGAATATGCTGCTTTGGCCGCTTCGTCAAACTTATTATAGTCTTCCAGATCTTTTTGGGTTCTGATGATCCCTTCAGATACAAAGCCAAATATTTCACCCCATTCCTGCCCTTCCTGGAAACCGCCAACCCATATCAGTTGTCCTGTGTTAGGATCATAAATCTGAGTACCCTCCTGCCTGTTTTTGTCATTGCCGTTAAAGGGAAGCTTCAGGATAATGTTTTTATTCCAGGCCGCATTGGCATTTACCTGCCATGTTAAGTCTTTTTGCTGTATAATTTTATAGCCAAGCTCAATTTCAAATCCACGGTTGCGCATGCTTCCGTTATTGGTTCTGATGCTTGATATACCCGAAGATGTAGGCAGACTTACAAAAGCCAGCTTATCATCCGTGATCCGGTTGTAGTATGCCGCGGAAACATTTAACCTGTTATTAAAAAATCCCATATCGGCGCCCACTTCCGTGGTATTTGTTTTTTCCCAACGCAATGCAGGATTAGCCAGACTGGTTTGTAAAAAACCAATATTACCGTTGTAGGGAGTTTGCGAGCCATAGGAACCCTGCACTTCATAAAGGCCAACCGCGTTGCTGGTTCCTATGCCAATATTTCCGTTCTTACCCCAGCTTGCCCTGAGCTTCAGGTAGGATAACCAACTCCCGGTGGATACCATAAAATTTTCCTTATGTACCATCCAGCCTACTGAAGCGGCAGGGAATGTTCCATACTGGTTGTCGCCCGTTAAACGGGAAACGCCATCTCTTCTCACCGTGAAGCTGGCAAGGTATTTTCCATCCCAGTCGTACAACAGGCGTCCAAAGCCCGACATGATCCGGTCCCGGTTATGGTAACTGTCTGTGCTGCGGGTTTGGGTTGTTGCATTATTCAATGTGTACTGTAAGTCCTGGAAATCATCCGTGGGCGCCTGGCTGCCGGCGGCATAAACACCTTTGGAATAGGCATCGTAATACTCAAATCCCGCCATGGCGTCTATATTGTTTTTACCCAGGAAAGTAGTACTGTAATTAGCTATGGCGTTATAGGTTTGGCGGATCGTTCTGTCGAACGATGCATCGCTGAACCTTGTACGGTTCCATCCTGTATTGGGGTTGGTTCTGCTCAATAAGCCGGTACGGAAGTCCTGGTTAAAGGATTCCGCGAAACCTTCATCGTACATCCATATAGCCCCTACCTTTACATACAGGTCTTTGATGATGTCTGCACGAAGCGATTGTCCCAGGGTAAATTTATCTGTTTGGTTGTTCCTTTTGTATTTATCAATGTTAACGAGGGGATTGCCGTCGCTGGCATCACGCCCCAGAATAAATTCCCCATCCGCATTGGTTCCCCGCATGGTTGGAGGAGCAGAAAGCATGCGGCCCCAGTAATTTCCTTCGCCATTTTGTAAAGACTGGTCTCTCCAGTTGGCCTTGTTGAACTGCAGGCTGCTTTCCGACTTTAGCCAGTCTTTTATTTTATAATCCCCGTTGAGGGTAAAGGTTAAACGCCTGTAAAATGTTTTAAGCGATAAACCATCTTCATCATAATAACCAAGATTGGCAAAATAGGCGCCCCGGTCGTTTCCGCCGCTCATACCTATATTGTATTCCTGCACAGTGGCTTTTTTATATAAGCCGTAATCGCCATAATTAAAATCCTTATAAATAAGATCGGCGTACGTTCCGTTGGGATCATAGTTCCCTGCAGCATTGGTTGGTACCGCGTCCTTCATTTGTTTCCAGCCTGGCTGGCCAAGCAGTTCACGGTTTACATCATTTAAACGCATTACGCTCCATATAGCCCTGTTGTCGTAATTGCCATCTAAGATAGCGCCTGTTACGGGATCTTTGTATAAATTACCGGTTGCCCTGGGGCCAACGCCTGAAAGTGCTGTATTGGTGGAAACTGTACCAAATGTTCCGTTAATGATGGCCTGTGCCACACCCATGCGGCTCCATTTAATATAATCTTCAGCGCTCAGGAAGTTGTAGGGAATATTTAAATAGCTGGTTCCTCTTTTGGCATCTATGGTTATGGACGACTGACCGCTTTTTCCTCTTTTGGAAGTAATGAGGATCACACCATTGCTGGCACGGGCGCCGTAAATGGCGGTGGCGGAAGCATCTTTCAGCACTTCCATGCTCGCAATATCTTCGGGATTGATATCACTCAGGGAACCACGAACCTGCCCGTCCATCAATATCAAAGGGCTGCCGGAACCATCGAAGTTGGTGCCGCCCCTGAGAATAATAGCGGGTAAGGAGCCCGGTCTTCCTGTGCCTGTGGAAACCCTTAATCCCGGAATGGTTCCGGCCAAGGCCTGCGCAGGGTTAGAACGCAGCCCGGTTTCCAACACTTTGTTGTCGAGTTTGGATATGGAAGAAGTAAGCTTGGACCGTTTAGCGGTACCATAACCTACCACCACCACTTCATCTAACTTGGAATCACTTGCATCCAGCCTGATGTTTATCACATCGGAAGATCCGAGTGTGAATTCGGCGTTGTTAAACCCCACCGAGCTAAACACCAGCACATCCCCTTCGGAAGCATCTAATGTAAAAATACCCTCCAGGTTGGTAGAAACGCCGGTAGCTTTGCCTTTAACGGTAACGCTTACACCCGATAACGGGCTTCCGTCCTGCGCGGTAACTTTCCCGGAAAATTTTTTAACCTGTGCCCAGCCGGACAGCACAAAGCAAATACAGGTTATAAGTAGTAAACCCGATTTTAAATTAAACATTCTCATACAGCAGTTTTTAAAATTTAGTATATTTGTATTATGTATGACATAATAAAAGTAAGCAGATTTTTTTTATATCCAAAACTTTTTGACCTTTTTTTTATTCAGGGTAAAAATTATTGTGGAACGGCGTGTGTTTGAGGGTACTCGTACGGTAACCAGGAAAGCTGAGGTGTTTTTTGAAAAAAAGAGGAGGCATAAAAATTTAAATACATTTGTTTCAATATTAAGTTGCATATATTATGACTGTAGCCATTATAAAAGAAAGTTTTAAATCGGTAGATACCAGCACTTTAGTAGACAGGGTGGAAGCGAACCTCGTTGAATTATTACAGCAAAAGAAGCTGAAAGTAGGCGACTCCATACCAAAGGAGCTTGAGCTGGCGGAAACACTGGGTGTTAGCCGTACCGTTATACGGGAGGCTTTGCTGCGCTTGCGGATGATGGGATTAATTGAATCCAAAAAGAAAAAAGGAGCGGTTATCACCAGTCCCGACCTGTTTGGTATTATGAGTAAAAGCATGAATCCGCATGTACTCGACCAGAAAACCCTGAAGGGGATGTTTGAGATACGGCTGGTGCTGGAAATTGGTATGGCTGATTTTATATTTGAACGTATCAGCGCAGAGGATATCAGGGAATTAAGGAAAATTGTGAGCAAGGAGCCTAAGATAACCGATCACCATTTATTTAATATAGAACACGAAATTGCTTTCCATGGAAAGCTGTATGAGATCACCGGCAATGAAACCATGAAGAAATTCCAGAAAATGCTGCTGCCGGTTTTTGACTATGTGCATAAAAGCGGGTTGCTGAAAAAGCAAACGCATCTCAAAACATTTGTTTCGCATAAAGGACTGGTTGACATCCTTGAAAAAGGCACACCCGAATTGTTCCGCAACGCCATGCGCAACCATCTTGAAAATCATTTTGCCCGGATATTTGACTGAGGAAAGTTGCAGGTTATCAGTTTTTGGTTACCTGTTTCGCATATTATTAAACAACCTTTCTAACAGTCTCATTTTAGCCGTTACAATATCGGCTTGCACGGTAAGCTCTGAATGATATTGAATTTGTTGATATGGCGCAAAACACGTTCGTTGCCTGCGCCGGGATAAGTGTAGCTGAGATTTGCGATAGAAATGCTTTTGTTCTCGGGTAGTGTATAACTAAACTGTTTGCCTGTTGGTTCCTCCTCTTCCAGTTCATGTATTTCATTAAGCCGATCCAGGGAAATTCTTGCATCTGTTGATTATTTCAGATAAATTTTTTGATAACCCGGCAGATAAAAATTTCCCAACCGGTTATGTCATGCTTTTGTAAAAAAAGTTGATTTATCCCTGAGTCAAAATCTTCATTGCAAGATTTTCCGCTTTGCGTAAAGTAATGCTTCCTTTTGCGTAAGGTAATGCTTGCTTTTGCCCATACTTTTGCAGCCGTTTAATTAGGCTAAACTTATATTCTGTTTGCTATTTATCATTAATTCAAAATAAACTGCAGGTATTGTAATGATCATACGTATTTTTTTATTGCTCGTTTGTTTATATAGTCTTCCTTACGCTGCAATTTCTCAAGGCTCCTCAAAAATCAGCGGTTATGTTAAAGATAGCGGGGGACCGGTATCGGATGCTTCTGTATTGATTAAAGGTACTACCCAGGGAACTGTAACTGATGAAAAAGGGTATTTTGAAATAAATGTTCCAAAGGCTGCAAAGATTACACTTGTTGTTTCTTATACAGGATATCAATCACAGGAAATAACTGTAAATGCAACACAGCATGCTAAGCTGGAATTTCTGCTGGTAAAGGATGGAGGGCAATTGAAGGATGTTCAGGTTATTGCAGTCAATAAAGCTAAGGAGGTAAAGGCTTCCGGCTTTTCTGTAAATGTGGTAGAAACAAAGCAGTTTGCCAATACTACAGCCGACATTAATCAGGTGCTGAATCTTACTACAGGTGTGCGTGTACGTGAGCAGGGAGGACTTGGGTCTAATTTTAATTTTTCCATTAATGGGCTGTCAGGAAAACAAGTACGCTTTTTTTTAGATGGCATTCCTATGGAGAGTTTCGGCGGCGGCATGTCGCTTAATAACATTCCGGTTAATCTTGCCGAACGCATAGAAGTATATAAAGGCGTGGTTCCGATAGAATTAGGTTCTGATGCGCTTGGCGGGGCAGTAAACGTAATTACCGACCAGCAGACCAAAAAATTTCTTGATGCCAGCCTGAGCTATGGCTCGTTCAATACCAGCAGGGCAGCGGTGTCGGGTAGATTAACAGACAATAGAACCGGGCTTGTATTCAATGTCAGCGGCTATCATAACTATTCCGACAATAATTATCTGATGCGGAATAACCCCAAAAACGATGCCGCCATCAAGGTTGTTGAAAACAATCAATTTGTTTATAAAGATATGCGACGTTTCCATGATGCATACCGTTCTTCTATGGGCCAGGTTGAGGTTGGCCTTAACAACAAATCCTGGGCAGATAAAATCAGTCTCGGGTTTACTTATTCCAATCTCTACAACGAACTTCAAACGGGAGCCAGCCAGAACAACGTTTATGGGGCGGCCTATCAAAAGGGAAATTTTTATATGACTTCCCTGAAGTATAAAAAGACCGACTTTTTATTGAAAGACCTTACAGCCAACATTGCAGCCAATGTGTCAATTGACCGATCTGATGTGGTGGATACCTCTTCTTATGTTTATGGCTGGGCCGGAATAATCAGATCTGAAACGATTGCCGGCGAATTGAGGGATGTTAAAACGCTGACCCACTGGAAAAATGTTGCGGCAATTGCCAGAACTAATTTTACCTATAAGATTAACGACAACCAGAATCTGAACCTGAGCTATACTTTCAACCGTTTGACAAGGTCATCAAAAGAAGAGCTGCGCCCGAAAGAACAGAATCCTTTTTATCAGCCTAATTATTTTACCAAAAATGTGGTTGGACTGGCCTACCAGCACAATTCATTTGCCAGCAGGTTCACCAACACACTTTTCGCAAAATACTTCGGGTTGAATATACTGGCAAGAGAAGTTGTTTTTGTTACCCAGCAAGAACCTTACCGAAGAAGGGATACCACCAGTCATAAAGGCTATTGGGGTTATGGGCTGGCATCGAGGTACAAGCTTACCGAAAATGCCGGGGTGAAGCTTTCTATTGAACATGCCTACCGGTTGCAGGAGCAGGAGGAATTTTTTGGCGACGGCATCAGTGTAGCTGCCAACATTAAGCTGCAACCGGAAGAAAGTGACAATATCAATTTGGGAGCGTATTATGCTCATCAACCAGGCAAGCACCGCTTTTCTGCGGAAGCTGGTATTTTTTACCGGAATGTCAAAAACCTGATATTCTCCACGCCGGGAGGTAGATTTTCTACCTATTCCAATGTGGGGATAGCCCGTGTAACAGGACTTGAGGGCGAACTGGGTTACAGGTACAACAAGCTGCTTGACTTTACAGTGAATGCGAGCTACCAAAACGCCATCAATAACCGGGAAATTAATCCACTTACAGGAATGGAAGATCCTGTATACGGAGACCGGATCCCCAACCAGCCCTGGTTCTTTGGTAATGCCAGGCTGGGTGTAGGGCAAGACAACCTGATAGGAAAAAATACCCGTTTGCAGTTGAACTACTCGGTAAACTACATACACTGGTTTTACATTTCATGGGAGAGCCTGGGCAGCCGCGAATCAAAAAACAAAATTCCTGCACAACTCATACACAATGTTTCATTGTCCTATTCTTTAAAGAATGGCAGATACAATATTTCTGTAGAATCTTTTAATATAACCAACGAGCTCGCTTACGACAATTTCCGGCTTCAAAAACCGGGAAGGTCTGTATTCTTTAAACTAAGATATTTCATCAAATAAAAATTCGCTCATTAAAACGTAATATCATGTTTCAAAAAAACAAAATCCTGATTTTTGCAATAACCGCTGTCTTATTCGGATTTACCGCGTGTAAAAAAGATAAAGCAGATACTGAAGATGAAACAGAACCTCCTGTAGAAAAAACATACGGCTTTTTGGTTACTACCGGAACACCTGCGGCCACTTATGTAGTACAAACGGGTTCCGTAACAGAGGGAACACTAACTACCGTTAATAACGGTATTGCCACAACATTATCTGTATTTACTTCCAGGGATGGCTATTATTATGCAATAGACTACAGCTCACCAAGCCTGGTTAAATTTACGTCAGACAATAAAACAACCAACATTATTGCCGAAACACCTTTTACACAAATACAAATGGCCGGTTGGTCTGGTTTCTTTACATGGAAAGACAGCAAAACATTAGTGATGCTTAATCTCAATAACAACAGGTTTGAATATGCGGAACTTAATGTAGAAAGCATGAGCATTACCAGAAGTGGTGATATTAATATTCCGGCGCCGGCTGTTGCAGAGGATTATTATTGGGGATGTAATGCGGTTTTTGTAGGCAGCAAGCTGTACATTGCCTATCTGAAACAGATAAAAGCCAACGATGAGCTGCCCGAAAAGGCTTATGTGGCTTCCATGGATTACCCTAATGTAACTGATGTTACCATAAGCAGTGATGACAGGTTCAATTATCCAAGCCCTTATGGTTTATTCACACAAAGTAATTTGGTATATAATGGTTCGGCTTATTTCATTACTTCACCTACTTTCTGGGCAATTGGCAACATCGGTGCTCCTAATGGTATCTTCAGGGTATTAGATGGCGGCACACAAATAGACGACAGTTATTTCTACGAGCTTACAGACCCTGATAAAGAAGAAACCATCGGTTTATATGATTTGGGCAATGGAAAAGCAATTGTTAAAGTACTGGACAAAACCAGGCTTGCCGCTTATGCAGATTATAGTGCTGTAAATACTGCCAGCTATTATGCAGTAGATTTTATTAACAAAAGCAAAACACGTATTGATATACCGGTTAGCAGAAGTGGTGCATACCAATGGAATGTGCTGATTGATGACGGCAAAGCCTACATTGCAACCAACGCAGGAGACGGCTATTATGTGTATGAATATGATCCGGCAACTTCAACAGTTAAAAAAGGCCTGAAGCTGGAAGGTGTAGACAATGTTGGCAGGATATACAGAATTAAGTAACAATATTTCTAATTATACGGAGCTGTGCATTTGCGATAGCTCCGTATGTTTTTATTTCCAAGTCCCCTTTTTGATATGGCACTTCTCAAAAAAATAAATGCCTGGTTGCACCTTTGGTTAGGATTGGTATCGGGTATTGTTGTCGTTATTTTAGGGATAACGGGCTGTATATTGGTTTTTGAGCAGGAAATAAAAAGTTTAAGCTCCCCCTGGTTACATGTACAGAAACCAGCTAATGGAAGCTATCTGCCACCATCTGCCTTGTACAAAGAAGTAAAAAAGGCGTTTCCCGAAAAAGAGATCCGTTCGGCTTTTTATTATGGGGCAGAACGTACGGTTCGCATGAGCATGAACTCCGATACGTTAGTGTATGTTAACCCTTACACCGCCGAAATAGTGGCTATGGTAGATCACGAAGATTTTTTTCATTTTATTGAGGAAGGACATTTTCATTTATGGCTGCCCGAAGCTATCGGAGGTCCCATTGTGGGCTGGGCAACCTTTGTTTTTTTTATCCTGTTGATTACAGGTTTAATACTATGGTGGCCAAAAAATCTGAAGCGATCAAGTGTAAATAAGAGTTTTAAAATTAAATGGCGGGCAAAATTTAAACGGGTAAACTACGATTTGCATAATGTTCTGGGGTTTTATGCCGTCATTATCTCACTGGTTTTTGCAATAACGGGTTTAATCATGAGTTTTGCATGGTTTTCTAATGCTTTTTTCGTAGCCACAGGAGGTACCATAAAAGAAAGAATTATATCAAAATCTGATACAACCCTTCACAATACCCTTGTTCCTTTATCTCAGGTTGATATGGCATGGGAAAAAGGAATTACTGAAATCGGAGAATATAACAAAGATGCCATCATTGTATCTTTTCCTCAAAAAGCATCAGATGTAATAGCCTTGTGCGTGGATATGCGCAATGGTGTTTGGCGTTATGTAAACCTGGATCAGCACAGCCTGGAACCGGTTGCTTCTACCCAGAAAAAAATGAAGGATGAAGACTTCGCACTTTATCTCAGACGTTCTAACTATACGCTCCACGTGGGAGCTTTTGGCGGCTTACCTGTTAAAATCTTGTTTTTCTTAGCCAGCTTAATTTGTGCCAGCCTGCCTGTTACCGGCTTTTTGGTATGGTGGGGCAAGAAGAAAAAAAGTGTCAGGAAAAACCGGTTAAACAACCAAAAGCACAATATGCCTGATATGCTTTGCCTTTTACAAATAAATATTAGCTCGTTTTTACCAAATTTTGCCTCCTTGGTAAAATCAACAAGCATTCATAGAAAGCTACGCCAGATCACCGGCAATGAAACCAAGAAGAAATACCGGAAAATGCTGCTGCCGGTTTTTGACTGAGTATTGCGTTTGGTGTTGCACTGTGCCCTTTTTTATTTGTCGCGGAATTGTAAAATAATTGCCGTTTTTGAAATATTTGAGTTAGATCATAATACCTGTTGATCAGCATCATTGTTAGTATTTGGAGTAAAGCGTAAGTTTGGAACAAAGCCTCCGTTATGCAAATCAATATTTCTACATCCATTCCTGCAGTACACGAAAAAAAGCGGCATTGGCCCGCAGTTTCCATTATTATGCCTTTTGAGCCTGTTATACAGCGTAAGGATGATATCATGCAGCAGCTCCGGAAAGCCATGAAGAAGGTGGAGTGGGAAATGGGAACCGGGTATGACGAAGACCTGGCGGGACTGGTAATGCTGAAATTAAGAACGGTCATCAAAAATCTCAACTTCAGCACCTTTAAAAAAAGCATTGCCATTTACGTTTCACCTGTATTTGAAAAGGTAATGTATTTGAATATGCCGGTTAATGAAACCATTACCGTTAATGAATTTTTTGTAATAAGAGATATTGTTTATGCCAAAAAAGATATACCTGCTTATTTTGTGCTGGTGCTGGGTGAAAAGTGGAGCACATTATATGAAGGCAATATTGCCGGGCTTATTAAAATAAAATCCAATGGTGCAGGAAATATCCCCGGTTTTAAGCATGCCGCAAACATGGAAAATGTTGCGGATGATAACGCGTTTTTTGTAAAGCAGTTTCTACAGCATACCGATGAAGGGCTTTCCATCATGTTATCGGCTATGCCAATGCCTGTGCTGGTAACGGGTAAAAAAAATGTGCTGGACTATTTTAAAGCTTTAACCGCAAATAGTAAAAGTATAGTGGAGTGTATTGAAGGCAGCCATGAAAAAGCTGCTGAAGGCGCATTATTTGATATCATTCACCCTTATATAGCAGACTGGGATAAAATAAAAATAAAACATTTGTACCATCAGTTAGAAAAAGCGGCAACAGAGGATCAATTAGTAAATGGCATAACGGCGGTACAGCAAAGTCTTTCACATCACAGGGGCCGGCTGCTGGTTGTTGGAAAGAGTTTAATACACAACCCGGGAATGCCGGAAACAGATACACTGTCACCCGCGAACCCCTTTAATAAATTTTCGTGTGTGAGGCATGTCATTGATGATGTTATAGAAAAAGTGCTGGAAAACGGGGGTGATGTTGAAATGGTAGATGATGATGTGCTGGGTGGCCAGCAGATCGCACTCGTGAAGGACAGGCACAACTATATGTGATCGGGTGTTGTTCTCATCCTTTTGCATTGCCATTGTAATATTTAAAAAGAAAAAATAGTCCGATACCATATATTGGTTTTGAGGGTAATAGTTTTTATTTTGAAATGAACAATCAATTTCCGGTTAACTTTTGTAAAGTCTATATCTATCCTGACCTATACGCCTAATTCAATTAATATAATATCTCAGTATGAAAAAAATAATTGCCGCGTTTGACGGGTTAAAGTTTTCCAAAAGCACCCGTGATTATGCCATTCAGATCGCCAGGGAAAATAATGCGCACTTAGTGGGTCTTTTTCTTGATGACCCGTTTTACCAGAGCTATAAAGTATATGATCTGATTGGGGAAGAAGGAGGGATTTCTCCTGAAAAGCAGGAAGCCTTTCTTGCGGCAGATGCCAAAACCAGGGATGAAGCGGTGGCCGGCTTTGAAGCGGCATGCCGGAAGGCAGGACTCCAGTACACCGTTCGCCGCAATAAGGAAATTGCTACCCAGGGACTGCTGCAGGAAAGTATTTATGCAGATATGGTAGTGATCGGCGGCAATGAAACGTTTACCAATCGGGGTGAGCAGGCCCCTACCCGGTTTATCAGGGATATTTTATCGGCCGTTCAATGCCCGGTGCTGGTAGTGCCTGCGCATTATAAACCCTTCGGTAAGCTCGTTTTATTATTCGATGGCGAGCCTTCTTCTGTTCATGCCATTAAAATGTTCAGTTATATGCTGCCCGCGTTAAAAGCGCATCCTGCCGAAGTGCTGTCGGTAAAGCCAATGAGCCAGTCGCTGCATTTGCCGGATAATAAATTAATGAGAGAATTTATGAAGCGGCATTTTCCCAAAGCGGCGTATAAAGTAATGAAGGGTATACCTGAAACCGAGATCATTAATTTTCTGAAGGAAGAAAAGCAATCACCGCTTGTTGTGCTGGGCGCTTACCAGCGTGGTATGGTGTCGCGGTGGTTCAGACCAAGCATGGCCGATGTGCTGATAAAAGAATTAAAGCTCCCGGTGTTTATTGCGCACAATTAAGGAGGAGGTCTCAGGTTACAGGTCTCAGTTTGCAGGGTATAAGGTATAAGGTATAGGGTATAAGGCAGGCACAGGGTATAGGGTTCGATACACTAGGTTGCATCTCCCTGTAACATGAACCCTGTAACTTGCAACAAACGTAACGCTCACCATTCACCTTACACCTTACACCCTACACCTCACACCTTACGCCTTACACCCTAAACCTTACATCTGCGAAAACAGTCCGGTAAGTAATACATTTGCAATGAATAGTGTATTTGTAATTGTAAACCGGTGCATAACCTGAAATGGATTCTTTTACGCATATAGCATTGGGCGCCTGTGTAGGCGAGGCTTTTTTTGGAAGGGGATTTGGTAAAAAAGCGATGTTGTGGGGAGCGCTGGCCCATAGCGCTCCTGATATAGATTTTTTGGGCGCTTTTTGGTTAAGTACAGATGAAAACCTGCTTGCGCACAGGGGGTTTACACATTCCATACTGTTTGCCTTACTGGTATCACCGGTATTGGCGCTGGTGGCGGAGAAAATACACCGTCCGCATAATATCCGCTTTAGTAAGTGGCTGATTTTTTTTCTTACGGAAGTGTTGTTGCATTTGTTGCTTGATGGTTTTAATAATTATGGCGTAGGCTGGTTTGAGCCCTTTAGTCATTACCGGATTTCATTTAATGCCATCTATGTTGCCGATCCGCTCTTTTCCATTTGGGCAGGCATTGCTATCGTAATGTTGTTCAGCCTGCACAGCTATCATCCCCGGCGCAGGTTCTGGTGGCGTTTCGGTGTGTTCATCCCTTTCCTTTACCTTGGCTGGTGCACGGTTAATAAAATAAAGATCAACAGCGATGTAAAAGATATCCTGCAGCAACAGCATATCGCCTATACCCGTTATTTTACAACACCGGCGCCTTTTACTAACCTGCTATGGTATGTAGTAGCGGGTAACGATACGGGCTATCATGTTGGGTTCCGTTCTGTATTAGACAATAAAAAGCAGATAGATTTTTCATATTTTCCCCGCAACGATTCCTTATTAAAACCTGTTGCCGATCATGAACAGCTGCAGCACCTCATCCGTTTTTCGCAGCAATTTTATACAGCAGAACTATGGGGTGATACCCTGGTGTTCAATGACCTGCGGTTCGGGCAAATGATGGGGTGGCAGAACCCGCAGGGAAAGTTTGTATTTCATTATATCCTTAATCACCCCGAAGATAATACCCTGGTAGTTCAGCGCGGCCGATTCAGTGGTTGGAACAGAGGTGTGCTCAAAGGATATATGAGAAGAATAGGGGGGGAATGAGGAAAGTGGTATAAGGTATGGGGTTTAAGGTAGAAGGTATAGGTGTAAGATGTGGGTGTGAGGTGAGTTGTTCTATAAATCCGGAAGGAAGCACCAGGAAACAAATCACAAGAAACAAATAAAATTCAAACGATAAATTTCAAATCCGAAGCCGGAATTTCGAAATTCGAAGAAGACAGCCAGCTATGAGCAGAAAAGGAGTATCCCCAAAGCCGTAAACCTTTCTTTGCGTCCTTTGCTTCTTCGTGTACGCTGCGTAAAACCATCTGAATCCGGATACTGCCATAAGCCACAAATCACGAAATCCGAAGGCGTATTCATTCCCATCATTAGTAGTTACCATCTGATAGCCGATGGCTGATCGTTCACACCCCGGTATCGGTATGAAAAGAGGCTGTCCCCCAAAGCCGGTATAGAAGCCATGCTACTAAGACACGAAGAAACAAAGTCCTGATCTCCAGGTTTTATTTTCTTCGTGCCTTCGTGGCTTTGTGGCAAAATATTACTTTTTAGACAGCCTCTGCCCGCTTTTATTTCGCAAACTGTTTCCTGATCACGTTCAGCGCCCCCCCTTCCTTAAACCACTGTATCTGCTGCTCATTGTAGGTATGGTTAACCGTTATGTTATCAGTGGTGCCATTGGAATGGTGCAGCACCAGCGTAAGCGGTTTGCCCGGGGTAAAGCCGGTTAAACCGGTAATATCAATGGAATCGTCTTCCTGTATTTTATCGTAGTCTTCTTTATTGGCAAAAGTAAGCGCCAGCATGCCCTGCTTTTTCAGGTTGGTTTCATGTATGCGGGCGAAGCTTCTTACCACGATAGCGCGAACGCCTAAGTGGCGCGGTTCCATAGCTGCATGCTCCCTGCTCGATCCCTCACCATAGTTTTCATCACCCACTACCACGCTTCCTGTGCCGGCGGCTTTATAAGCCCTTGCCGTTGCAGGAACAGGCCCGTATTGACCGGTTAGCTGGTTTTTTACCGTATCTGTTTTTTCGTTATAAAAATTAATAGCGCCTATGAGCATGTTATTGCTGATATTGTCTAAATGCCCCCTGAACTTTAACCAGGGCCCTGCCATAGAAATATGGTCGGTAGTACATTTGCCTTTGGCTTTAATAAGCAGCTTTAACCCTTTCAGGTCTGTTCCTTCCCATGCAGCAAAAGGGGCGAGCAACTGCAGGCGCTGTGAATCGGGTTTTACCACTACCTCTACCTTGCTGCCGTCTTTGGCAGGCGCTTCATAACCGGGGTCGTCTACAGAAAACCCTTTGGGCGGGAGTTCTAATCCTGTGGGCTCATCAAGCATTACCTCTTCACCGTTTTCATTTCTGAGCCTGTCTTTTAACGGGTTAAAAGTAAGGTCGCCCGCAATGGCAAATGCCGTAACAATTTCGGGAGAAGCAACAAAAGCATGTGTGCTGGATAATCCATCGTTGCGTTTGGCAAAATTGCGGTTAAAGGAAGTAATGATGGAGTTTTTGCGGTTAGGGTCGTCAATATGTCTTGCCCATTGCCCGATGCAGGGACCGCAGGCATTGGCCAGCACAACGCCGCCGATCTGGTCAAAGGTATCCAAGAAACCATCTTTTTCAATGGTATAACGAACCATTTCGCTACCGGGTGTAATGGTAAATTCGGCTCTTGTTTTTAAATTCTTATCAATGGCCTGCTGCGCAAGTGAAGCGGAGCGGCTGATATCTTCATAAGAAGAGTTGGTGCAGGAACCGATCAGGGCCACTTCTAATTTTTCGGGCCATTGGTTAGCTCTTACCGCTTCACCAAATTTACTGATGGGCCATGCCAGGTCGGGTGTGAAAGGACCATTTACATAGGGCTCCAATTCATTAAGATTGATTTCGATTAGCTGGTCGTAATATTTTTCCGGGTTGGCGTATACTTCCGGGTCGGGACGTAAATGTTCTTTAATGCCGTCTGCAAGCGCCGCCACTTCTTCGCGTTCTGTAGCTTTGAGATAGGCAGCCATTTTTTCATCATAAGTAAAGATGGAGCAGGTTGCGCCAATTTCGGCGCCCATATTACATATGGTACCTTTACCGGTAGCGCTGAGACTTTCTGCGCCTTCGCCAAAATACTCCACAATAGCGCCTGTGCCGCCTTTTACTGTAAGAATGCCGGCTACTTTCAGTATAACATCCTTAGGAGAAGCCCATCCGCTTAATTTCCCCGTGAGCTTAATGCCAATGAGCTTAGGCATTTTAAGTTCCCATGCCAGCCCGGCCATCACATCCACCGCATCGGCGCCGCCAACGCCAATGGCTACCATGCCTAGTCCGCCGGCATTTGGGGTGTGTGAGTCGGTTCCGATCATCATACCACCGGGAAACGCATAGTTTTCCAGCACTACCTGGTGAATGATACCTGCACCGGCTTTCCAGAAGCCGATGCCATATTTATTGGAAGTGGAGGCAAGGAAATCGTATACCTCTTTATTTACGTCAACGGCGGTTTTTAAATCCTGTACGGCGCCCACTTTAGCCTGTATGAGGTGATCGCAGTGAACGGTTGAGGGAACCGCTGCGGTGCTTCTGCCGCAGGTCATGAACTGCAGCAGGGCCATTTGTGCTGTGGCATCCTGCATGGCTACCCGGTCGGGTGCAAAATCAACATAATCTTTTCCTCTTGCATAGGCACGAACAGGTGGCTCATAAAGATGGGCGTATAATATTTTCTCTGCCAGGGTAAGGGGTGTTCCGGTAAGTTGGCGTGCCGCTGCAATTTTAGCGGGCATGCCTGCATAGGTTTTTTTAATGAGATCGAGATCAAAAATCATATGTAGCTATTTTTTGATGGTTGACTTGTTTACATTCCCGGCCGGGAACCTGGGTTTCACCTTTGCTTCTCACTTCTCACTCAGGACATACAACGTACTATCGTTAATATAACGCCGGCACGTGTATGAATGGCTCTCAAAAAGTTGGGCGAAATTATCAAAAAAAGGCCGGTTTCATAACAAGCCATTTGCATTAGCGTTATTTATTTTTTATAATTTAGCAGTATGAACAGGTTCAAGCACTTTATTGAATGGCAGGTGTTTGGGGTTTGCTCCTATATCGGTGAAAAAATAGGAATAGCCAGTACCACCATCCGCAAACACTTTATTTATATTTCCCTTCTTACGATGGGTTCACCTATCATTATATATATGTTCCTGGCCTTTTGGGTTAATATCCGGAACTATATCTGGAACCGCCGCAGAAACCCGCTGAAGAACAGTTAGATCGTTAATGCTTACTCAAAAGAGCCGGTATAGAAGATGTGCCACTAAGACACTAAGACACAAAGCCCTGATCTTCCCGTTTTATTTTCTTCGTGCCCACCTGGATCGCTGCATTTATGCGTTTTAATATTGCTGACACCGTTGTTGACATATGTTAATGGTTAACAGGAGCGTGGTATGGCTATTTCAAATTCAGAAAGAAAAAGATACCGGGAATGTACACCTGCTTTTATTGTAATGCAAACGTTTGAAGGATATAATGTTACGTAGATGTACTTAGTATTTTAAGCAATTCATTTCAGTTATTCAAAAAAGGCAGAACAGAATGCAATTTATATGCAGTACTGCGTTATATAGCTGATCTGATTAATGTAAATAATACTAACCTCATTAAACGCTTATTAACCTTATCAATGAAATAGGAAAAAACTTATGCTATGAAAAACCATCCAGATCCAATGTAAAAACCAAAAGATCCAATCGTCCGATGTAAAAACCAAAAATCCAAACGTCCGCAATGAAAAACCAAAAAGTCCAGGATCCGATGTAAAAACCAAATCCAGTTATCCCTTGAACAAACATCCTATGAAAGCTCCTGATCCTCTATCCT
>NZ_DAOMQT010000033.1:0-50421 GCF_035445465.1 Agriterribacter sp. | reverse complement strand
ATTTGCCTCATCATAAGTGACTGTTTTTTGTCAACCTATTTTAGGCATGCACAACTTGAAACTTGAAACCTGAAACCTGTGACCTGAAACCTCCCTACTCCTTCGTTGACAAATAATTATAATCCTTTAGCAGCGTTTCTAAAAAATCGAATGCAGGCATGGCGCTTTGAATGGCTAATACATTTTTTACGCGGTCTGAAGCATTTTCTACCATTTGCGTATGCCCGATCTTCCGGCCGGTATCTAAAATACCTTTAATGGTATTTACGTCCCTGTCGCTTAAGCGCATCACCTGCGGGAATACAGGAACATAGCTATCGCTCACTTCCATAAAGATGGTATCTTCTAAGTTTCCCTTGGGATTGGCTTTAATGAGAAGCGTTCCGGCAGCAAGATCGCCCAGCCTTTTCGATTTTTTATGCACGGCCACCAGTACCAGGTCTGCAATAAACATGAGGGTTGTTATCCACAATGCTTTTAATGCCCCGATCCATCCAAATACAATGGCGATGATAATAACAGGAACAGAAAGATCAGACGACCGGAGCAGCCAGCGGATCATGTACTGTCCCGGCGAAGCTTTTCCACCGTTATCATTCACCACCCGCAGTCCCAGTAATTTTTTTCCCACGCTTTGCCCGTTCCAAAACAATTCACAAAAAAAATGATAGGTGAATACCGGCAATAATATCATAAGCTGCAGCGCCCACAGGTCATACCCCGAAATATTGCCCGCATAATTACCTGCGGCGGAAGCATACACATTGTAGGCAATGATGATATAAAATATTTGCAGCACAAAATCAATGATCCAGGCTATCATTCTTGTATGAAAAGGAGCGCTCTCAAATTCAAGATCAATATTAAAATTGGTAGGAATAAAAATCTTACCCATAGTATGCAATAATATATATTTGGGTCAGTTCTTAAACGATGTTAAGTATTTATTTAAATTGGAGCAAATTTAATTACTGTTGCGCGAAGCCTTATTCATAAAAAAGAATAAAGACAAGTGGCTGAAAAGCCAGCACATGCCTGCGGAAGATGCCGATGAAACCGCCGTGGAGTTCACGCAACTGGTAGATGACCTGTCGTACGCCAAAACATTTTACCCGCATAGCAGGGTAACCCGGTATTTGAACGCAAGGGCATCACAGGCCTATATGAATATTTACCAGAACAGGAAAGAAGAACGCAGCCGCCTTACGGAATTCTGGAAATATACCGTACCACTTACCGTTCGCAGGCATCATGGGGTATTATTATTTTGTGCGGCACTTTTCATTACCTTCTTTATAACGGGTTTTTATTCGTCGCAGCATGATGAAACTTTTGTACGGGAAATGCTGGGCGACCGCTATGTGAATATGACGGAAGAGAACATTGAAAACGGAAAGCCCTTTGGTGTATATGCCGAAGGTGGCGCATTGCTGATGTGGCTGGGTATTATGATCAATAATCTTTTTGTGGCATTCGGCTACTTTGCACAGGGCCTCCTGCTTTGCATTCCGCTTATTATTTCCTTACTTACGGAAGGTATCCGGCTGGGCGCATTTGAACAACTGTTCTTTTCAAAAGGCCTGGGCATGCAATCTGTGCTAACTGTTTTTATTCATGGTACGCTCGAAATATCGGCTATCGTAATTGCAGGCGCTGCCGGCATTGTATTAGGCAAGGGCTGGATCTTTCCCGGAACGGGCAAAAGATCAGACGCGTTTATGCGCGGGGCAAAAGATGGCGTTATTATACTGGCAAGCCTCATCCCTGTTTTTATTGTGGCAGCTTTTTTTGAAGGATTCATCACCCGCTATTATACGATGCCCTGGTGGTTAAGCAGCTCCATCCTGCTCTTGTCTGCCGCATACATTACCTGGTATTATATTATTTATCCTGTACAATTGCAAAAGCGTTTATGGGCTAACCGCAAAATCGTATGATGTGATCCGGCGCTTCACTTATATATTTCTTTTACTTACCGGCGCTGTTTTTACTGTTGCCCCTGTTACCTGCTATGCCCAGGATACGGACGACAGTATGGTGGTGGAGAAAGACAGTATAGAAGCCATGTTAGACAGCCTGAGCGGCTACCCGCCGGATAGTGATTATAACGGAGCGGAGCAGGACACCTTATTTTTTTCCGGCAAGGAAGATCCCTCTTCATTATATGATTCATCTGTCATAAAAAGCAGGTTTGTTCCTGATTCTGTTACGCAGGCGCTGAAAGCGGACAAAGCCTTCTGGTATGCCAATAAAGACATGCAAACCCAAAAGAAAAAAACAGGGAGCCATTCATTCTGGTATAAATTATGGGACATTGTTTTTACCATGCTCCGTTCACCGGTTTTCAGGCAGTTGATGTGGCTGCTTATGCTCATCCTGTTTTCAGCCGCTGTTATATGGTTCCTTGTACAAAATAAAATGAACATATTTGGCTCGCGTAAACCTGTTGCACTATCACCGCAGCTGAAAGAAGGCGATGCGGATAATATTTTTGCGGCCAATCTGCAGGAAGCCGTTGCCGCGGCTGCAGCAGAAGGTAATTACCGTTTGGCCGTACGTTTTTCCTACCTCCATTTATTAAAGATCTTCTCACAAAACGATTTGATCCACTACACCACCGGCGCCACCAATAGCGAATACCTCGCACGGTTATATACAAAACCTTTTTATAAAGATTTCTTCCAGGTTACCCGCAGCTACGAATATGCATGGTACGGCGAAATGCCGGTAAGCAGGGAACAGTATGAAAACATTCAGCACGATTTTTCTTCACTCTACCAAAAAGCGGGGATATCCATTTGAAAAAAGCACTACCATACCTGTTGGGCGGTTTATTGCTTTTGCTGCTGTTAGCCCTGCTCACGGGAGGAAACAAAAACAATTTCGATCACCGGGTTACCCTGAATAAAAAAGACAAGACCCCTTACGGAACGTATGTAGCTTACCAGCATCTTCCTCATTTATTTCCGCAGGCGAAAATAACCATCAACAAAAAAGAGCCGGGTTATTGGGATGAGGCGGTACTGGATTATGATACCGGCCGTCAGGTGTTGATCATTGTGTGTAAAGATTTTAACGCCGGCAATGATGAGCTCACCGAATTATTTCATTTTGCAGGCAGGGGTAATGATGTGCTCATTTCATCCTACGATCTGAGCAATAATGCGCAGCGTTTTTTCCATTTAAACTTAAGTTATGCCGATGCCGGTTTCCCGGTATTTGAAAATTTTTCTGAATTAGATACCCTTGAGCTCGGACTCATGCATCCTCCTTTTTCTAAAACATATAACCGGTATGCTTATCCTGGCAGGAAATTCAATTCATGGATCAATACCTTCGACTCTTCCATGTCGTATATGCTGGGCACATCGGCCAAGAACAAGCCTTCGTTTATCCGGTTACGTGTGGGGGATGGCAATTTTTTTATTCACACCGCGCCGCTCGCATTCAGTAATTATTTTTTGCTTCATAAAAACAACATGGGCTACTACAGCCAGTTGCTCTCTGCTATGGATGCGCAGGCTTTAACCGTTATATGGGATGAATACTACCTTCACAAGCCCACGGGAAGCGCACAAAACGATCCCTCCCCTTTTCGTGTATTGATGGAACAGCCTGCTTTTCGCATGGCCCTGCTCACCGCGCTGGCGGGGTTGGTGATATATGTATTGCTCGGCATGAAAAGAAGCCAGCGTATAATACCTGTTGTTACCGCACCTAAGAATGATTCATTAGACTTTGTAAAAACCATCGGCCGCTTATACTTCCAGAAAAGAGACAATAAAAACCTCTGCCAGAAAATGAGTGTTCACTTTACGGAATATGTTCACCGTCATTTTAACATAGCCGCAGGAAGTATGGATGCGGATTTTATTTCCCGGCTTTCGCAAAAATCGGGATGCAGTGAAGATACCATTCAGTCTGTAACAAACTATATTCGCTTTATACAGGAAGCGCCTGCTGTTCACGACCGGCAGGTCACCGAATTTTATAATGTATTAGATCGCTTTTATAAAACTATATAGCATGGAAGAAAACGTATTTGAGCTACGCACCGATCTTTCGCAACTGCATGAAGCCGTTGAGCAAATGCGCAACGAGATCGGTAAGGTAATTGTTGGACAGCAGGAAATGGTGAAACTGATTATGGCAGCGCTGCTTGCCGACGGGCATGTGCTGATAGAAGGCGTTCCCGGTGTGGCAAAGACCTTAACCGCCAGGCTGGTGGCCAAATGTATAGCATTGCATTTTTCGCGCATACAATTCACTCCTGATCTTATGCCCTCCGATGTATTGGGCACTTCTGTCTTTAACCCGAAGGAAGGCGGGTTCCAGTTTAAGCGCGGCCCGGTTTTCGGTAATATTGTACTGGTGGATGAAATTAACCGGGCGCCGGCAAAAACACAGGCCGCTTTATTTGAAGTAATGGAAGAGAAGCAGGTAACGGTAGACGGATACTCGCATTCTATGGAAAAGCCTTTTATGGTGCTGGCCACGCAAAATCCCGTGGAGCAGGAAGGCACCTACCGTTTGCCTGAAGCGCAGCTGGATCGTTTTCTTTTTAAAATAACCGTTCCCTACCCTACCGAAGAAGAAGAGGTTGCCATATTGAACAGGTTTCATCAAACACCGGGAGAAGAAATAGCGGCACAGCTACATGCTGTATTATCGGCAACGCAGATCAGCGAGCTCAGGCGATTGGTAAGATTAGTATTGGTTGAAGAAAAGCTATTGCAGTTCATTGCCCGGCTGGTTACCGCTACGCGTTCGCATAAATCTATTTACCTCGGCGCCTCTCCCAGGGCTTCCTTAGCTATAATGATGTCGGCAAAAGCCACGGCAGCTATGCAGGGCCGCGACTTTGTAACGCCGGAAGACATCTTAGAAATGGCTGTGCCGGTATTGCGGCACCGTATTATTTTAACGCCCGAAAAAGAGATGGAAGGTGCAACGGAGGATGATGTAATAAAAGAAATTATTCATGCACAGGAAATACCGCGGTAACAATTGAAAAAACTGGTGGCGCTATACCGTTCCTTTATGCTTACCCGCAACGTATATTTGTTGCTGGCTGCTGTTGTGCTGCTATTTATCCTTTCTTTTTTTATCCCGGTACTGTTCAGTGCAGCCCGGTTACTCTTAATTTTGCTGACTGTTCTTGTATTGGTGGATGCTATTGCATTGTATGCAAAGCCGGAAGCATTAAGCGGCCGGCGGATCGCTGCTGATCGTTTCAGTAACGGCGACGACAACAGGATTGACCTGCAGGTTGAAAATCATTATACTTTTACCGTAAAGGTTGTGCTTATTGATGAACTGCCTTTCCAGTTCCAGCAAAGGAACTGGAAGAGAAGAGCAGTATTGAAAGGCGGACAGGAGCGCCATCTCACCTATTCCCTGCGTCCTATGCAAAGAGGTGAATATGCTTTTGGTAATATCAATGCTTTTGTAACCAGCCCGATGGCGCTGGTACAACGCCGGTATATTTTTGAACAGGAGCAGGTAATCCCCGCCTACCCGTCTTTCCAGCAACTGAAACGCTACCAGTTGATGGCGGTAAGCAACCGCCTGAATGAAACGGGTATCCGCCGCCTGCGGAAATCGGGCAGCAGCATGGAATTTGAGCAAATCAAAGAGTATGTATCCGGCGATGATAACAGGAACGTGAACTGGAAGGCTACGGCACGCAAGGGAGACCTGATGGTAAACACCTTTACGGATGAAAAAAGCCAGCATATTTATTGTCTCATAGACAAGGGCCGTAATATGAAAATGCCTTTCGAAGGCATGACACTTTTAGACTATGCCATTAACGCTTCCCTGGTACTATCCAATGTAGCTTTGCTAAAGCACGACAAAGCCGGGCTGCTTACTTTTGCCAGCCAGCCGGAAACCTTTCTGGCGGCCGATCGTAAAGGCATACAAATGGAAATGATCCTGGAAAATTTATACCGCCAGCAAACGCATTTTTCAGAAACCGATTACGAAGCGCTGTATGCACATATCCGTGGTAAAATAAAAAGCAGGGCATTGCTGATCCTCTTTACCAATTTTGAATCTATTCCCGGCTTTCAGCGCCAGTTGCCCTACCTGCGGAAGATAGCTAAACATCATTTGCTGCTGGTGGTGTTTTTTGAAAATACCGAGTTGAAAGCGCTCAGGGAAAAGCCGGCCGAAAACCTTGAAGACATTTATATCAAAACGATTGCGGGTAAGTTTGCTTTGGAAAAAAGACTGATCGTAAAAGAGCTGCAGCAGCATGGCATACTTTCGCTGCTAACCACGCCCCGGCAGGTAAGCGTAAATACCATTAATAAGTACATTGAACTGAAAGCAAGGCAGGCACTATAAGCGAGCCGAAGAAAAGCATCAAGAACCAAATAAAACACAAAATCCGAAGCCGGAAGCACGAAACTCGAAGAAATACAAAAAGAACCAAATAACAAATAACAAGAACCAAATAAATTTCAAATCCGAAACTGCAAATCCGAAAAACGGCCAAAATCCAAACCACTTGCCTGTCTCCACAGTTCCACACTTCTCACATTTTCCACATTTTCATATCCCCTGCCCATATCTTTGCTCCAAACTTTCAAGCCGCATGCAGTCTGAACAAAATAATCCGTTTGCCGAAGGAAAAGTATTGCTGATCAATAAACCATTAGGCTGGACCTCTTTTGACGTAGTGAGAAAAATACGTTCTGCTGTAAAAATAAAAAAAGTAGGTCATGCCGGAACCCTTGATCCTTTAGCCACAGGATTACTGATCGTATGTACCGGAAAATTCACTAAAAAGATAAATGAGTACATGGCAAGGGAAAAAGAATATACCGGCAGTTTCACGCTTGGGGCAACAACACCTACTTACGACCTGGAAAGCGGGCCCGAAAATTTTAAGGATTACCATCATATTACCGAAAACCAGTTGCATGAATTAACAGAACAATTTACCGGGCAAATTCAGCAGGTTCCCCCGGCACATTCCGCCATAAAGCAGGGCGGCAGGCCCGTATACGAATTGGCCCGCAAAGGCATAGCGGTAAAACTGGAACCCAGAACATTGTTCATACAAGCATTTACCATTACGGGTATTGAACTACCCAAAGTATATTTTAAGGTAGTGTGTTCCACGGGAACGTACATCCGTAGCCTGGCGAACGACTATGGCCATGCCCTGGGCTGCGGCGCTTACCTGAGCAGCTTATGCCGTACAAGAATAGGAGAGTTTACGCTCGAAGACGCCATGAGCATGGAAGCATTTCAGCAAATGGCGGAAGCGCTGAGGCCCGGGAACAATCAGTAGCCGGTAACATGCATTTAAAAAGGATATCCAATGCCAAACTGAAGCACAGGGCTTCTCATATTAGAAGTAATGAACCAGCCATCATTTTGTGGTTTTATAAATTCATCCGATGCATACAAAGGATCCTTTAACCGCCAGCCAAAGTCGAACCGTAATAAAAAAAACTTAAAATCCAACCTAAGCCCTGCACCGCCGGCCACCGCAATATCTTTATACAATCTGCCGATGTCAAACACAGCGTATTTAAATTCAGGACTGGAAGACCTTCTTACCCAAACGTTGCCGATATCGGTAAACAAAGCACCCCGCAGCCAGTAGCCATATACAGGAAAAATGTCGAACCGGTATTCAATATTTCCTTCTAACTGTATATCGGCATACCTGTCGTCAAACTTTTTCTCTACTACGCCAGGCGGATCGGTTGTAATAGTACGAACCCTGAGGGTATCATAAAAAATGCTGGAGCCGGGCCCAAGTTTACGCAATTGCCATCCCCTCATGCTGTTAGGGCCGCCGGCAAAAAACTGCCTGAAGAACGGGAGGGAAATATCTCCCTGCCGGTTTTCTGTTTTAAAGCCAAGTCCGTACCCGGCAAATGCCCTGTACGCCCACATTGATTTTGCATGCGTAACATAATGCCTGAAATCTGCGCTTACTTTTATGAAGCGGTATAATTGTCCAAGCGGTTCCCTGTTCGCTGTTTGTTTTTTAAACAGCTCACCTATCAGTAGTCCCGACTCTTCACCATACAATCTCAAAAAATTAAATACCCGCGGATTGGAAGCATTGAACCTGCGGGTATAGGTTCCGTTAATCCCCATAATAAGCCCGTTGTTATAAGAATACGAAAGCAGCGGATAGTCGCGGATCAGCTCTTCAAAACCAAGGTCAATATTATAAATACGGGTAAACTCAACATTAGGAAACCTGATCTGCCAGTTAATGTTGGCTCTTTTCTGAAATTCATAACCGAGATAAGCATTAATCGTATTGATCTTATAATATTTATACCGGTCTATATACGACCCGTCTAAGTTCACATAAGTTCTCGCGTTCAAAAAATCTTCCTGGTTCTTTAGCCTGAATGGGGTGAGTAAGCGCGGGAAAATAAGCCGGTTGCTTAACCCCACTTCTGTAGAAAGTATCTTCCGGAAATCCGTAAATTCAATACCGGTTCGCAGTACGTTTTCTAATTGCAGCGCCTGGCGGGCTACATTCCTGTTCTTTAGCTGGAAATTAATCGCCAGTCCTTTATTACCGGCATTATACAGTTGGTTTTGTGCAGAAAGTATGCTTGACCCTTCAAAGTCGGCGCTGAAAAAATATTTTTTGGCAGGAACCATCCGGATAAAAAAATCCACTACCGGTTCAATAGAATCCACAGGACGAGCATTAATGGTTACATTTTGCCAGGCCTCAATGCGGTTGAAGTTGAGCAATGTTTTATTGAAATTGGATGCACGAAACAAATCGCCGGGCTTCAGTGCAATTCTTTTTGCCAGGAAAGAGGGCTTAAAAAGATTATAACGGCTGTAAATGCTGTAACCGCCATATTCGGTTCGCCGGAGACCCCGCCGTGCGCCTGTCATTAGCTCTGCCGGCTCATCGGGGAATATCACAACATTGCCCACTTTATATAATTGCGTAATGGTACTGTCTTTTAAAGGTATTTCCAGGATGGCAATATCTATAGTGGGATTTTGACGCTTCTGCTGCGCTTCCACCTGGAGCCGTATTTGTTCAAATGGATCTGCAGACGCGTCTATCAGCGACACATTTACGGTATCTAACTGCGCTTTGAGCATTTCCCGGTTGATCCGGTAATAACCATTATTACGAAATACATCTATCAGCCGGTTCAGCTCTTCATCAATTTTTTGTTTGCTGAAAGGATCCGACTTTTTCAAAAGTGATTTATCATTGTTTTCCCTTACCAGCCTTTGCAATGTGGTATCGGTAAAATGGTAGCTTATGGAATCTATGCGAAACACATTCCCCGCATTAATATAATAATGCACCTTCAACCGGTACTGATCTGGTTTCTCATTACGGATAACCGTATCCACCTTATTCCATTCAGCATATACATCACTCCGGTAATAGCCGTTATTGTGCAGCAGGTTATTCATATTCTCAACAGACCGCTTAACATAATTACTGTCGAACACAGCCGGGTTGCTGAGCACATGCCGTACAAATAAAACGCTCTTAAAAACGGGCTTTACGCTATCCTCTATCTGGGCTTCCAGTTTATTTTCCAGCTCTTTTTTTTCAGCGGAACTTATTTTGCCGTTAATGCTTATTTCATTTTCAAAAACAAAGGGCTTATACGGATGGTATTTTTTAACTACCGTACATGATGATGCCAGTGCTGCAATGATTATGATGAAATAGAAATGATTGAAGAAAGAAGAATGTATTTTTGTTGGTGGATCAGGCATAAATAAAAATAAGGATGCTCAGCAAATCAAGGGTCAAATATATCCAAAGTTTATACCATAAAAAATTAAGGGATGAAGAAGAATGTTTTGTAATTGAAGGCCCCAAAATTACGGAAGAATTCCTGTTACAGGCGCCGGGCAGCATACTTGCGCTATATGCTGTTAAAAATTGGCTGGGCGATAACGATATACTGTTAAAAAGGATGAATCCATCCGCTATTTTCAGCATAGAAACGACCGATCTGGAAAGAATCTCTTCCCGCAGCACCCCCAACCAGGTACTTGCCATTGTGCAAAAAAAGAAAGACAGGCAGGAGACTATTGTTCCTCCGGGCGTTTTCTTAATGCTGGATGGCATCCAGGATCCGGGTAATTTTGGTACCATAGTGCGTATAGCCGACTGGTTTGGCATTAGCACCATATTATGCAGCATTGAATGTGCCGATCTGTATAATCCCAAGGTCGTTCAATCTACCATGGGAAGCTTACTGAGGGTAAATGTAATATATACGATCCTTACAGACTGGTGCAAAACAAATGCCGGTGTTGATATTTATGCGGCAACATTACATGGAAAATCAATATATCACTGCTCCCCGCTAACGCATGGCGCCATCCTGATGGGCAATGAGGCCAAAGGCGTTCATCCTGAGCTATTAGGCTTCTGCAAAGAACAGGTAACCATACCCCGGACCGGAGAGGCAGAATCTTTAAATGCGGCGGTAGCCACAGGTATCATACTGTCTCACCTGATAACGCATTAGCATAAAAAATGTTCCTGGTATTTGTGATATTATACTTTTTATTAACTTACCATTTAACGAATAAATTTTCAACCAATGGCAATTCAATGGACAGGCGTTTATCCCGCGCTTACTACAAAATTTACGGCTGAAGACGCATTAGATCTCCCGCTTTTTGAAAAGAATCTCAACGCGCAGCTAAAAGCAGGTGTTAGCGGCATTATACTGGGTGGCACCCTGGGCGAAGCCAGCGTATTAACGGAGCAGGAGAAAGAGCGGCTTGTGAAATTTGCTGTTGAAAAAATACAGAACCGCATACCCGTAGTTTTGAATATAGCCGAAGGTGCTACCCGCGAAGCTATACAACAGGCGGCATTGGCTAAAGCATGGGGCGCCAACGGGCTGATGCTATTGCCTCCCATGCGGTATAAAAGCGATCACAGGGAAACGGTTACCTATTTTAAAAGTGTTGCCGGTTCCACCGATCTGCCTATCATGCTCTACAATAATCCCAATGACTATAAGATTGAGATCACGCTGGAAATGTTTGAAGAGTTAAAGGCAGTAAAAAATATAGAAGCGGTTAAGGAATCTACCCGCGATGTAACCAACGTAACGCGAATGATCAACCGCTTCGGTAAACGGTTTAAAATACTTTGCGGTGTAGATACGCTTACTTTTGAAGAGCTTGCACTGGGTGCTGATGGATTGGTGGCCGGACTGGTATGCGCTTTCCCCGAAGAAACCGTTACCTTATACCGGCTGGTAAAAGAGGGGAAATATGAAGCTGCCTTAGCGTTATACCGCTGGTTCATGCCCCTGCTTGAATTAGACATTCACCCTAAACTGGTGCAATATATTAAGCTGGCGGAAACCCAAACCGGCATCGGCAGTGAATATGTACGGGCGCCCCGCTTAGCGCTTATTGACACAGAAAGAGAACGTATACTGAAAGTGATCAATGATGCGCTATCCACCCGCCCGGTTACCGGCGGTGGCTGATCCCACAGACTCTCACCGTTTATACTTCTCACGCCTCCCTTCTCATAATTCACTATTCACCACTGACTACTCATCATTTACCACTCACCAAAATGCCGTACCTTGGCGCATCAAAAAATAAGGAATGAACGATATTAATATGGTAATGCAAAACGCCCTGGATGCGTTTAACAGCTATAAGACCCTCAGCCCCGCGGAACGCGCCGGTTTTTTAAATGAAATAGCCACAGCAATAGAAGCGGCAAGGGAATTGCTGGTACCCGTAGCGCATGAAGAATCCAATCTTCCTCTCCCCCGCTTAAACGGAGAACTGAGCCGTACTACTAACCAGTTAAAAATGTTTGCCCGCCTTGTTGAAGAAGGCAGTTGGGTGGAAGCAGCTATTGATACCGCAGATGCAACCCGCACACCGCCCAAACCCGATACCCGTAAAATGCTGTTACCTGTAGGCCCTGTAGTGGTTTTTGGCGCCAGTAATTTTCCGTTTGCCTTTTCTACTGCCGGCGGTGATACGGCAAGCGCACTGGCATCGGGCTCCTCCGTAGTTATTAAAGGACATTCGGCGCATGCCCGAACTTCGCAGCTCGTTTTTGAAGCTATACAAAAGGCCATCGCAACAACCGGCGTACATGCCCATACCGTACAGCATGTATTAGGTTCCGGCAGTACTGCCGGTAAAGCGCTGGTTATACATCCCAACACAACTGCTGTGGGTTTTACCGGCTCATTCGGTGGTGGCAAAGCATTATGGGAATATGCCAACCAGCGGGAGACGCCTATCCCGGTTTTTGCGGAAATGAGCAGCATTAACCCCGTAGTGTTTTTACATGACACCCTGCAGCAAAACGCGGCAGCATTAGCCAAAAGTTATGCCGCATCCATTACCTTGGGCATGGGGCAATTTTGCACCAATCCGGGCCTGCTGGTTGCCGTGCAAAGTAATGCATTGGATAACTTTTTGACCCTGCTGGGCACTGAAATCACACAAATCCTTCCGCAAAAGATGCTGCATAGCGGTATTCATGCAGCCTACAGCAAAGGATTGAATACGGCATTATCGCAAATAGGAATAGAAAAAATAGGACAGGCTGCAAAAGCTGCCGGTGAAGAAGAAGCTTTTCCAACAGTAGCGAAAGTAAAAGCAAATATCTTTTTACAAAACCCGCATTTCCGCGAAGAAGTTTTTGGACCTTATTCCTTAGCGGTTTGCTGCGATAATAAAGAAGAATTAATGGCTGTACTGAAACAACTGAAAGGGCAGCTAACCACCACCGTTATGGCTACGGATGCCGATATTACCGCTAACCGCGATATTATTGATCTGCAAACCACGCTGGCAGGAAGAATCATTTTAAATGATGTGCCCACAGGCGTTGAAGTATGCGCCAGCATGGTACATGGCGGCCCCTACCCTGCCACTACCGACAGCAGGTTTACTTCAGTTGGCACCACCGCTATTAAACGCTGGGTACGCCCGGTGTGTTTCCAGGGTTTTAAAGACAACATGCTGCCCGATGCGCTGAAGAACAACAATCCGCAAAATATATGGAGAATAGTGAACAATGAATGGACCAATGCAACCATCTAAATGAAAAAAACTTTCTTCTGCATAGATGCCCATACCTGCGGTAACCCTGTGCGTTTGGTAGCAGGCGGAGGACCCGTATTGCAGGGAAGCAATATGAGTGAAAAGCGGCAGTATTTTTTAAAGCATTACGACTGGATAAGAAAGGGACTGATGTTTGAGCCACGCGGCCACGATATGATGAGTGGCAGTATTTTATATCCGCCGCATGACCCAGAAAATGACGTGGCTGTGTTGTTTATAGAAACCAGCGGTTGTTTACCTATGTGCGGTCATGGTACTATCGGCACTATAACCATTGGACTGGAGGAAGGATTGATTGTACCGAAAACACCCGGCACTGTACGCATGGAAACACCTGCCGGACTGGTGCAGATCAGCTACAAACAGGAAGGCAGCAAAATAAAAAGCGTTAAGCTCACCAATGTACCGGCATTTCTTGCCGCGGAAGAGTTAACCGTTGACTGTGCTGAACTGGGGGAACTGGTAATTGATGTGGCGTACGGCGGTAATTTTTATGCTATAGCAGATGTTCAGCCCCATTTTAAAGGGCTGGAACATTATACTGCCGGTCAGCTCATTGCATGGTCGGGCGAATTGCGTAACCGCATCAATCAAAAATATGAATTTGTACATCCCGATGATCCTACTATAAGAGGCTGCTCCCATATTTTGTGGACAGGCGCCGTTCTGAATAAAAGATCCACCGCACGCAACGCCGTTTTTTACGGCGATAAAGCCATAGACCGCAGCCCGTGCGGCACAGGCACCTCTGCCCGTATGGCACAATGGTATGCCAAAGGCAAGCTCAAAAAAGGAGATACTTTCATTCATGAAAGCATCATCGGCTCTACGTTTACCGGAACCATAGAAGAAGAGCTGAATGTGCACGGCAAACCCGCTATTCGCCCTGGAATTGAGGGTTGGGCCAGGATTTACGGACACAATACCATTACTATTGATCCCGAAGATGATCCTTACGCTTACGGCTTCCAGGTGATATGAAGTAAGAAGGAGTAAGTGATAAGTAGTAAGGTGCACTCCCATTCTGCCTTATCTTTGCAATTCATCTGTTCATTACATCAATTATACCGTTATGAGCTTAGGTTATTTCAGCTATCCTTTACCGGCAAATGAACCTTTGCTGAGCTATGCAGCAGGCAGCGCAGAAAAGATCATCCTGAAAAAAACACTGGCGGAGCTTAAAAAAGAAACGGCAGATATACCGATGTATATCGGCAGCAAAGAAGTAAGAACGGGTAAAAAAGTGGCTATTCGTCCGCCGCATGAGATCAGCCATGTATTAGGATATTTTTATGAAGGCAATGAAAAGCACGTGCAACAGGCTATTGATGCAGCGCTGGCAGCCAAAGCGGCATGGGCCGGTATGAGCTGGGAGAACAGGGCGAATATTTTTTTGAAAGCCGCCGATCTCATGGCAACAAAATACCGTTCTTCTATGAACGGCACTACTATGCTTGGGCAAAGCAAAAATGCTTACCAGGCAGAGATAGATTCAGCCTGTGAACTCATTGATTTTTTAAGGTTTAACGTACATTACCTCAGCGAAATATACAAGCAGCAGCCGGTTAGCTCCGCGGGAGTACACAACCGTATGGAATGGCGCTCACTGGAAGGATTTGTGCTTGCGGTTACGCCGTTTAATTTTACCGCTATCGGGGGCAACCTGCCCACTTCGGCAGCCATGTGTGGTAATGTGGTAGTGTGGAAACCGGCCAACGCCCAGGTTTTTTCAGCGCAGCTATTCATGCGCATTTTAAAAGAAGCCGGGCTGCCCGATGGAGTGATCAATTTAATATACGTGGACGGACCTGTACTTGGGAAAATTTGTTTTTCGCACCGCGATTTCGCGGGAGTTCACTTTACAGGTTCTACGGCCGTATTTAACACGATATGGAAAACGATTGGAGAAAATATTGCTTCCTATAAAAGCTACCCGCGTATTGTGGGAGAAACAGGCGGAAAGGACTTTGTGATCGTTCATAAAAGCGCTGACGCGGATATTGTAGCAACCGCTTTATTGCGTGGGGCTTTTGAATACCAGGGGCAAAAATGCTCTGCCGCTTCAAGAGCCTATATTCCTGATAATATTGCTGCTGACGTGAAAAAGAAGCTGGTGGCCGGTATAAAAAGTTTCAAAATGGGAACAGTGGAAGACTTTTCTAATTTCATTAATGCGGTTATTGATGAAAAAGCTTTCGATAAAATAAAAGCATATATAGATAACGCGAAAAAAGACAAAAAAGCGGAAATACTGGCAGGTGGCAAGTGCGATAAAAGCAAAGGCTATTTTATTCAGCCCACCATTATTGAAGCAAAAGAGCCCAAATATGTTACGATGTGCGAAGAAATCTTTGGCCCGGTATTAACCATTTATATATACCATGCCGGCAAGTTTGAAGACGCGCTGCAATTGGTTGACGAAACCTCTTCCTACGGTTTAACAGGCTCCGTTATTGCCCGTGACAGGGCAGCGGTAGCGCTGGCCACGGATAAACTTCGCCATGCGGCCGGTAACTTTTATATTAATGACAAGCCTACAGGCGCCGTGGTAGGACAACAGCCCTTTGGCGGCGCCAGGGCCAGCGGCACCAACGATAAAGCCGGCAGTATGCTTAACCTGTATCGCTGGCTGAGCGCCAGAACCATTAAGGAAACCTTTAATCCGCCGGCAGATTACGCGTACCCCTTTTTAGGTGAAAAATAAATTACATTCGCTGTTAAAATATTCATGCATTGAAAATCATTCTCGATCCCTACCAGTTAAACCTTACGATACAGCGCCTGGCGTACGAGATCATTGAGCGGCATAGTGATCTGTCAAATACTGTATTGATCGGTATTCAGCCCCGTGGCGTTTTTTTATCGGACAGGATCGCCGCTCACATCCGGAAGCTCTATCCTGCCATTGATGTAAAATATGGTAAATTAGATATTACCTTTTACCGCGATGATGTGCGCAACGAACTGCATGCTGCCAATAAAACAGATATTCCATTTTCTATTGAAGAAAAAAAAGTTGTGCTCATTGACGATGTGCTGCATAAGGGCAGAACCATACGGGCAGCCTTAGACGCTTTACTTACTTTTGGGCGGCCACGCCAGGTAGAGCTTTGCATATTGATTGACCGCCGCTTCAGTCGCGAATTACCCATACAACCCGATTATTGCGGTAAAGCCATAGATTCCATTATTTCGCAAAAAGTAACAGTAGAATGGGATAAGGAAGAGGTGGTATTATACTGAGAGCGGCTACCAACCATTTCATTGACTATTGACTATGATAGAACTCATCAAACGTACAAAACTGGTATATGCTGTATACAACTTCTTTCATAAGCGCGAACTGGCGCATAATGTGCCGTTGTATAAAAAATTAGGATTTATTGGCTTATTGTGCCGGCAGTCAGTCTAAAAAAACACATTTATCGGTAACTCGTATTAGTCGTATCAGCCTGCACAACCTTTACAGCAACCCAGGAATAGTATTGACCCGCGCAACCATTAGAGGCAATTCATCGTATGCTCAAAACTAACCTCAGGAAACTTGCACACGGCAGCATTTTATTGTAACTTAAATATTCCATTCCTGTGTTATTCCTTTTCTACGAATGACATCTTACTTCCATTTGTTAACAATTAAAGCATATGTAAATGCGCATTCCAATTTTAATCCTTCCGGTATTATAAGAGGGCAGGTTCGTTAATATGATACATAAAAAGCGCTGATATATACTATACCAGCACTTTTAGAAAAAAACGTAAAGGTAAATACCTTGCTTTAGTACCTGAGCGTGTTTAATTACATTAACCTATAACACGTTCCTTTCAAACTTTTTATTATGAAAAAGGAAAGGAACCAGGAAAGAAGCGCCAATTCCCATAATAATAATAACACCTAATAACAAGCCCCTGAATTGCACGGTCATCTCATGATTTACGGAACGGTTCACTCCTTCCGCCTGCCAGGCCAAAAACACAGTAAGGAGGGAAAACAGAATGATAAAAACCAATTCACCTTTTGCTGACGCTTTTGTAAGTGCAAAATAAATCAGTCCAATCACAATGAAGAGGATGTTCACCCCAAAAATAATAGAAGCAACATTAATGATATCTGTTGGCATAAACCCTGTTTCGGTCCGGTAAACAAGGTTATAGGTTAAGCAAATGAAAGTGCTTATAATACCCACAAAAAGTCCGGTTAAGAAGGCTTTAGAAAACGGGGTTTGAAAATTTTCGTATTCCATATACTTTATCTTTTAAAGTGAAGAAGCGCGGTGACATGATTTAAGCAGGTAAACTGCAGAAGAAAAAGGACAACGCAAATTTACAAAAAAACAGGGGTATCGTTCCTGCACATGCATCCGTGCAGGTGCTGATCAGATGGAGCAACACGCCCGAAGCCCTTAACGCAACAGGCATAACCAGCGTTGGTTAACTGTTTGTTATTAGGGACGAGCTGAGTTTCTTAATGATGAAACGTATAGGCGTAACCAAGTGTTATAAACAAACCTCCTGTGCGACTTTTACCATTGGCTTTGGTATCTTTTTGAATAGTTGTTAAACCATAGGCTCCTCTTGCATCTAAGATTATTTCACCGGAACCCCCAACCGGGTAGGCTAACCCGATTCCTCCTGTAATACCCAAATTAACCGGGTTGATATCCTTCTTGATATCGGTATCAGCCTTAAAAGACTGGGAAGGCAATGGTTGTCCCTGCATACTTAGTGGCTGGGTAGCTCCCTTATCAAAATAAAGCCGGCTATTGCCATTTGTTTTTTGAGAAGCGTTCAGTAAAATACCAATATAAGGCCCTGCATTCAGGTAATACTTTAGTGTACTGCCCCATCTGAATTTTGCCGTAACCGGAATTTCGAGATAATTTAAAACAGATTCATTTTTGAAATCCGCATACAGTATGGTGCCAGGTGGCAGCATTTGCGACAGCGCGGGAGGAATAGCCGTAACCGGCTGCATACCTTGTCTTTTTCCGCCCTGCCCGGCGTAATTAACAGCCGCTTTTACGGAGAATTGCTGCGTTATGCCTATATCGGCAAACAGTCCAAAAGTAGCTGCAAGCCTTGATGAATAATCCTTGCTGATTTCATTGTCTCCGCTGCTTTTTAACTGGGGAATACTAATACCCCCGTTAATGCCCGCCGATATGGTTTGGGAAAATAATGAACCGGGTAAAAAAACACAACAGCAAATAATGCATAGTGCAATATAATTTTTCATACTGTTTCATTTAATATAGTCAAATTACCTTCTAAATTAAGAAAGAAACAACCGTACCAGAATTAATCTTCTGCACATGAGCACCTAACCATGTGCTGCCTGGTCTAACCACATATATTATTTAGGAGAAATTTACGTTTTATGGTAAATCCGGTATCGTGAAAAAGACCATCTTCATTTTTATAGCGTATGCGTATATACAAACCATTGCAGCGCAAACCGCTTTCGACAGCTCTGTAGTATTAGTACCCCAGGCAGCCAACATCATTACCGCTTCCACTATCGTTAAAATTGAAAACCTGGGCATTAATATCAATTCTGATTTGCCGGAACTAAGACCAACCATATCGGCAGATGGCAACCTGCTGTTCTTTATCTGCCAAAACCATCCGGCCAATACAAAATTCCGTTCTGTGCCCAATTCGCAGGACATATGGTATTCCAAAAGAGATAGCCTGGGCAACTGGAGTGAGGCGCGGCATATGCGTTCTCCTTTAAACAGCACACATTATAACGCCGTGTACTGGATATCGCCCGACAATAACAGGATTTTAATACGCGGCGCATTTACCGAAGGCGCTTTTCTGGGTAAAGGTGTAAGCATGAGCCATCTGCAGGCAGACAGCACCTGGAGCCCTCCGGATATGCTGTACATTAAAAACTATGAAAAGTATGATAAAGGACGTCAATCCGGTGCTACCATGGCCCACGACGGTCAAACACTTTTATTGTATATGACCCCGGAAAGAGGTAGTCCGGATAATGATCTGTTCGTATGCTTTTTAACAGCCGATGGTACATGGACTGAACCCAAAACACTGGGTAAGAAAATAAATTTACCGGCATATGATGAAATGACGCCTTACCTGGCTGCGGATGGCGTAACCTTATATTTTAGCAGTAACCGGCCGGGCGGATTGGGAGATAATGATATATGGATGACCAAAAGATTAGATAAATCATGGCAAAAGTGGAGTGAACCGGTTAACCTCGGCAGTCCGGTTAATACGGAGGATTGGGACGCATTTTTTACACTGGACGCGGGCGGTGAATACGCCTATTTAACCACTAACCTGGATACCTATGGCGAAAGCGATATTGTGCGGGTAAAATTACTGGAGAAAGAAAAGCCTAACCCCGTGGTATTGGTGAGTGGCAATGTGTATAATGCAAAAACCAAACAACCGCTGAGCGCTTCCCTTATATATGAAACGTTACCGGATGGAACAGAAGCTGGAAACGGTGTGTCTAATCCCTCAGACGGCGCGTTTAAAATGGTGTTACCTTATGATAAGAATTACCTCATAAGGGCAACGGCGGATAAGTTTTTTGCGCAGTCAGAAAACCTGAACTTAGACTCTTTAACCAAAGCGGGATATAAAGAGATACATAAAGACCTCTATCTTTTTCCTATTGAAATTGGGCAGGTAGTACGGCTGAACAACGTATTCTTCGATTTTGATAAATGGGATCTGCGCGCCGAATCCTACGTAGAATTAGACAGGGTGGTAAAGTTGCTGAAAGAGAACCCTGCCATAGAAATAGAAATGAGCGCCCATACCGACAGTAAAGGCTCCGATGAATATAATTTTACATTAAGCGATAACAGAGCCAGGTCTGTAAGGGATTATATCCTTTCTAAAGGCATAACCGAAAGCAAGATCATTTCGCAGGGATATGGCGAAACAAAGCCCGTGGCCACTAATGATACGGATGACGGAAGGCAATTGAACAGGAGAGTTGAATTCAAAATTCTGAAGAATTAGTGTCACCTGGGAAAACTATTCCTTTGGAAAATCTGGATCCATTTTTACTTCTTCAATTTGCAGGGTATACAAAAGAAAATCATCTGTTGAGTTAATACATTTAAAAAGAAGAACATAGGCCTGTATTCAGCCAGCCTGGACTATAAAATCAAGGCCAGGCCTAACTTACAAACATCTGCCTTTAAATAGCAGGAAATTTCGTACTTTTGAAAGGACACGCGAAAGGCTTCATCACTTTTCCTGCAATCTCTTCACCTGAAAAAACAATCAGTTAAACATTAAGTAAAATTATATTTATGGCAGAAACCTGGAGTAAAAAAGAAAGAGAAAAGAAAAAACAACAAAACAAGAAAGAAAAGGCTGAACGCAAACAAGAACGAAAGGAAAATTCAAAATCCGGCAAGAGTTTAGACGATATGCTGGCCTATGTAGACGAAAACGGGAACTTTTCATCCACTCCTCCGGATCCCCGGAAAAAAGTAAAGATTAACGCGGAAGATATTGAGATTGGGGTTCCAAGGCAGGTACCTGTTGACCCGGCAGATCTTATCCGGAAAGGAATCGTTACCTTCTTTAACGAATCGAAGGGCTATGGATTTATTAAGGACAAAGAAACACAGGAAAGTGTTTTTGTGCATATCAATTCATTGTTAGAACCGGTTAAAGAACACAGCAAAGTAACCTTTGAAGTTGAAATGGGACCTAAAGGCGCTAATGCCGTTAATGTGAAGCTTTCTACTTAATACTTTAAAATACAGATCCTGTAATTGGCACGCCAGTTTCTGTAAATGCCGCTGTAGCCTGCTGCCGTACTTTTTTAGCCTCCCTTTCTTTTTCCTGGTGCTGTAATGCATCTGCCAGCCCGGTAAGCGACCATCCGTTATTAGGATTTACAGTCAGATCTTCCCTGTATACTTTTTCAGCGGCTGCATATTGTTTAGCTTTTAGCAAAGCGTGTCCCAGGTACTGCCTTGCAGGATGCGGCCAATCTTTCGGCTCATTATACAGCATACCGGTTTCCTTATTCACTGCCTCTTCCAGCAGCCTGGCTGCCTGGGCGTACTGGTTGCTTTCTTCTGCAATAACACCTTCCAATATCTTTTCGGCTACCTGCACTGCTGCAATACCAGGATTAAAAGCAGGAGGACTTTCGTGTAATAAAGCGGAAGACATACTATCGCGCATATACTGCAGTTCCATTTTGGCCGCTTCAAGCCGTTGATTCCGGGCATAAGCCAACCCCCGCCCATAATGCCGTATAATATTCGCATATGACCGGGAATTACTGGTAGCAGGCGTTTTCAATATCTCATCCCATTTACCAAAACGGATTTGGGTAAAAAAGGGTGTCATATACACGTACTGCGCATACATGCCAAAATAGCCCCCTGCATCAAGCCATGAACTATCAAAACTATTTTTTGCATCTTCCGATATTTTCAATGCGGCTGCGTAATCACCAGCCATATTAGCACAACTTGCCTGCATATGAAGGTTATGGACGATATAAATAAACGCATTATTAACTACAGGCGGATATTGGGCAAGATACCGGTAATATCCCTTCACCGCATTTTCATTAACCTGCACTCCCCTGCTGTAAAAACCGGAACGGATATAAATATGAGAAGGCATGTGCACCAGGTGTGCCAGGCCGGGCATCATAGCGCCCAGCCGGTTGGCAACAGCCAATCCTCTTTCAGGATGCTCCGACCCTTCAATAGCATGAATATAATAATGACTTGCTCCCGGGTGATCAGGAAATTGCTTTACCAACTGCTCCAGCACACGTACGATCTCCGGCGTCCAGGGTTTGGGTTTATACAACCGGTCATACAAATTCCAAGGATGCTGCACCATTAACGCGTCGGCATATAAAGCGGCGGCATCGCCACTCTGTGGAAAGGTTTCATGCACTTTCTTCATTGCACCGGCATACAACTGGTTTAAATATGCTCTTGTTTGTGTGGTGTCGGCAGAATACCGGGTTTGCATGGCGGTAATCAATGCTTTTTCAACAGGGGTGCAGTTACCGCATAGTTCGGCCGCCTTTTGCACTGCGGCCAACGCTTCAGGCGATGCAGCATAGCCAAAATCGTTGATATTGGGGCCATAGGCTAAAGCCTTTCCCCAGTGCCCCATAGCAAAATTCTTATCAAATTGTACAGCTTTTTCAAAAGAGGCCAGGGCTTCAATAATGTGAAAGCCATAATACATATTGATGCCCTGCTGAAAATATATCGCGGCGCTATCATTGATTACCGTTACCGGCATACGATGTTTTCCCCAACCATCCAGCAACGGAATGATATTGGCGCTGTCATTAAAATTAATGCCGGAAAGGTTGGGGCTACAACCCAGTGCATATTGTTTTTTATAGGATTGTATAGCCTGCGGGGTTTGATAAACATAAGCAGCGCCAGGCGTTTTGAAAAGAAAAAATAACAAAGATCCGATAAAAGAGGTAAGCACGAGAATAATATAATTTCTCATAGCTGTAAATTTTAGTGGCTATAAGATACGAAAGTTGTTTCGGGATTTATAATAAAAGGCCCCCTTCTCTTCAGGACAGATATTTGTTTTATTATGTGCCTGCAGTGTTTCTGTTTTGCCACAGAAGTACGTAGATGCACATGGGTTATCTGTAATGCTGATAGCAGCCAATACTTCTTTTAAAAATCTTTAAAATTCCATGGCGCACGGTAAGGTCTTGAGATCATCAGGTTAGCCGAATCATCATCAAACTTTTCCTTCCTGGGGTTCCACTTCAGCGGCCGTTGCAGTTCATAAGCGATGTTTACCGCATTACACACGGTAGCTGTACGATGCCCGATCTCCACATCCGCAATAGGTTTTGTTCTTTTTTTGATGGCATTGATCCAATCCTGGTGATGGTTATCGCTGTGGTATAGTTTCTTATCGGATGATTTAAGCTGCAAACCAACAATATGGGCAGGGTTCGAACGTAAAAACGACCTTGACACTTCTATTGTACCCTCTGTACCTATAAACTGGATGGCATTTCCCTCTCCCCATTGCTTATGATTAACCACAATTCCATTAGCATAAATAAAAGACAGGCCACTTTCTGCGCCGGGGGTTGAAGGCGGATTAAATTCCACCGGGCCCGAATGATCCATATCCAAAGCCCATTGTACAATATCAAACATATGGGCGCCCCAATCGGTAATATAACCACCCCCAAAACCTTTGTAACCCCTCCACCAGGCCCAGGAATTATCTTCAATGGGTGGCGATAATACGGGATTGTAGCCCCGGTATAATGAAGGTCCGATCCATGTATTCCAGTCGAGGTATTCCGGAACAGGCAGGGAAGGCAGATCGCATTCTTTTACCGGCTCACCAACCGACACATTAATTTCTTTTACCTGTCCTATATACCCATTCTGCACCAGTTCACTTGCCTGTCTGAAATATTTCTGGGAACGCTGCATACTGCCGGTTTGTAATACCCGCCTGTATTTTCGCACCGCCTCAACCATTGCCCTCCCCTCCGCAATAGTTAAGGCAAGCGGCTTTTCGCAATAAATATCTTTTCCTGCTTTTGCCGCGTCAATAGTTACCTGGGCATGCCAGTGGTCAGGGGTAGCTACTACTACCGCGTCAATATCTTTACGCTCCAGCAACTCCCGGTAATGGGCATACGGAGTTACATCCGCGCTTACTTTTTTTGCATTAGCGGCTTTTGCAAGGTTTACAAAATGCTCCAGCTTCTTTCTATCTACGTCACATGCCGCCAGCGTTATCGTTTCAGCAACACCCGTAATAGCATTCAATAAACCTCTTGCCTGTTTTCCATTACCAATATAACCCAGGTTAATACGGTCATTGGGCGCTACATAGCCCCTGCCACCTAATACATGCCGGGGAACAATGGTAAATGCCGCCGCGCCAAGCAAGGTGTTTTTTATAAATGTTTTTCTGTGCATCTGCTTATGAGTTTAGAATTGAACCTTAAATATAAACAGAATTCATATACTACAATGCAGTAACTCACGGTATTGGTTCCGCTCTACATAAACCGCAATCCAAAAATAGATATTGCCATTGCTGCCAGATAAAAAATAGACAGGAGGAATTGATGATACGCCTATGGTAGTAACTTTTGAGCTGAATGCCAGCCCGGACGACCCGGTGGGGCGTGGGAAATGATTTATGGGATTGAATGCAGGCATTTATGCAGATGAAAAAATTCGAGATTGAAAAACTGGTAAATGCATAAACTGCTATATACCTGGCGCTATCAGTGCGTAGTTCCCTGGGTGGCTAATCCCACCCAGGGAACTACGTATAAATTATTTTGCTCTGCGAAAATCAAATGCTCCTTTTCTCAAATTCCGGAAAATTCCAAACCAATTGTTTGCCTTCAAAAATCATAATGTCTTTCTCCTTCCGGAATTTTTTCCACTAAAAAAATATTAGCCAATATGCCGTCCAGTGCCTGGTGTAGATCTTTCTTGTCTGGAACAGCGTCAAAAAACATACCGGATAGTTCGTGTGTTTTAAGCGCTTTTATTTCTGTTATTAATTTTTTTGCTTCAATAAGGTATTCCTGCTCATTTTCACAGGAGGAAGCCAGTAAACCAAATGGCAATGAGAGGTCGTGATTAAACTTTTCGGCCTCCACTATTATTCCCTCGTACGCTTCTGAAGATAATTCATCTGTATCCATAATAATTTGTATGTGCTGTTATAAAAGAAATGTGAAGTGAGATCAAAATACAGGCGGATGATTTTGAAACCTACAGCGTACCCCGAAAATCACTATCTCTTTCCGCCCTGATCCCGGGCAAACTCAAAATTCTATTTTATTAAATATCATATATAAACATGTCGAAACTCATAGCCGCAAATATCTGAAATATTAAACCGGTTTCGTAACTTGCCCCCGTGAAACGGCTTACCGGCATATTGCTGCTCTCTTTACATATCCTGGCATATACAGAATGTCACCAGTTGCTGCGTATTCCATACTTAATGCAGCATTTTCAGCAGCACCGTACAGCCGATCCCCATATGAACTTCAGTGCATTTATTAAAATACATTACCTCGAACCGGTTAAAATTACCGATGATTTCAAGCAGGATCAGCAACTGCCTTTCCGAAATGTAGATTGCCATATGATAAACAGTACAGTTTGCATTTACGAACCTGCTACCGTTGAAATTGATCCGCCTGTTGAAATACCGGCTGTATTTTATTGCTATAATGAAACCAATAAGCCCCAGTTTTCTTCCTTCGGCATTTTTCAACCCCCACGCCAGGCCTGCATAATATAGACTGACCATTTTATTTACAGGCCAAATTATTTTACATGTTAAATACTATTATTCGCTTTTCCGTAAGGAACAAGCTTATTGTAGGTTTATTTACCCTGGCGCTCATTGTGTGGGGTACCATAGACCTGAAAAATTTACCTATTGATGCCCTGCCGGATATTACCAGTAACCAGGTGCAGATCATTACTGTATCGCCTTCTTTAGCCGCGCCAGAAGTGGAAAGGCTGATTACTTTTCCGCTGGAGCAGGTTAATGCCAATATCCCCGGACTAAAAGAAATGCGCTCCATTTCAAGGTTTGGCTTATCGGTAGTAACCGTTGTGTTTAACGATAACACGGATATATACTGGGCCCGGCAACAGGTAGGCGAAAGACTGAACCTGGTGCGCGAACAAATACCATCCGATGCAGGTAATCCTGAACTGGCGCCCACTACCACAGGTATTGGAGAAATATACCAATACGTGCTGCGTCCTCAAAAAGGGTATGAAGGAAAGTACGACCTGGCTGAGCTGCGCTCCATGCAGGACTGGATCGTTCGCCGGCAATTGCTGGGTACACCTGGTGTTGCGGATGTGAGCAGTTTTGGAGGCTACCTGAAGCAATACGAAATAGCCGTGCAGCCCGATCATCTTAAGAGCATGAATGTTACTATTGCCGATGTATTTACCGCATTGGAAAAGAACAACCAGAACTCCGGCGGCGCTTATATTGAAAAAGGTCCGGCAGCACTGTTTATCCGAACAGAAGGATTAGCCACTACTACTGCTGAACTGGAAAAAATATTTGTAAAACATACCAGTTCCGGTATACCCGTATATATGAAGGATGTGGCGGAAGTACGCATTGGGCATGCTATACGGTACGGCGCCATGACCTATAAAGACCAGGGTGAAGTAGCCGGAGCGGTAGTATTAATGCTGAAAGATGCCAATGCCTCGCAGGTGATTGAAGATGTGAAAAAGCGAATTGAGCAGATAAAAAAAACGCTGCCGGAAGGCATTGTGCTTGAAACGTTTTACGACCGTACTAAAATGGTGGATAATGCCATTGGAACGGTAAAAACAAATTTGCTTGAAGGAGCCCTCATCGTAATTTTTGTGCTGGTATTGTTCCTGGGCAATTTAAGAGCGGGTTTAATTGTGGCATCCGTTATTCCCTTGTCGATGCTCTTTGCCGTTATTTTAATGAACCTCTTTGGCGTATCGGGCAATTTGATGAGTTTGGGCGCATTGGATTTTGGATTGATCGTAGACGGCGCGGTCATCATTGTGGAAGCGGTGTTGCACAGACTTGGACACAACAAACAGTTTGCCGGTTTAACCCGTATAACGCAAGCCAGGTTAAACGAAGAAGTAAGCTCTTCCGCGGGTAAGATGATGAACGCCGCGGTATTTGGACAAATCATTATCCTTATCGTGTATTTACCCATTCTTACCCTTACAGGTATCGAAGGAAAAATGTTCCGTCCCATGGCGCAAACAGTTTCTTTTGCGCTGATTGGCGCCTTTTTGCTTTCGCTTACCTATGTGCCCATGATGTCATCGCTGTGCTTAAACAAAAAACTTTCGCACAAAGATACCTGGGCCGATAAGATGATGAACGTATTGCAGGGCTGGTACCAGCCGCTATTGAAAAAGGCGCTGACTTTTCCGAAAATGGTAGTAGCATTTGCCATACTGTTACTTGCTGTAGCTGTTTTTATCATGAGCCGGCTCGGCGGCGAATTTATTCCCAAACTGGAAGAAGGCGATTTTGCCGTAGACGCACGTTTGCTTGCAGGGAGTTCCCTGACCGAAACAATTAAGGAGAGCCAAAAGGCAGTGGCCATTTTACAAAGCCGTTTCCCGGAAGTGGAAAAGATTGTAACCCGTATTGGCGCCAGCGAAATTCCTACCGATCCTATGCCACTGGAAATGACGGATATAATGATCACGTTAAAACCTAAAAAAGAATGGACTTCCGCCACATCTTTTGATGAGTTGGCCAATAAAATGAGCAAAGCGCTGGAAGTGGTTCCCGGTATCACACATGGTTTCCAGTACCCGGTACAGATGCGGTTCAACGAGCTGATATCGGGCGCACGCCAGGATATTGTTTGCAAAATTTTTGGAGAAGACCTGGACAGTCTTTCAGCTTACGCTAACTATATGGGTAATATTGTATCTACCGTAGAAGGCGCCCACGACATTTATATAGAAAGCGTCACGGGTTTACCCCAGATCGTAATCAAATACAACCGGGAAGCTATGGCGCACTACCAGTTAAATATTTCGGACGTGAACCGCATGGTGCGGACGGCGTTTGCGGGGGAAGCTGCCGGTATCATTTACGAAAATGAACGACGCTACGATCTTGTTGTACGGCTGGAGGATGAAGGAAGAAAAGACCTTTCCGATGTGCAGCAACTCCTCATCCCCACTCCTGCCGGTCTGCAGGTGCCGTTGTACCAGGTGGCATCGGTTGATATAAAAGAAGGTCCTAACCAGATTCAGCGTGAAAACGCGCAGCGCAGGATTATTGTAGGTTTTAATGTAAGGGGAAGGGATATAGAGTCGGTGGTAGATGAACTAAGCAGAAAAGCAGATAATCAATTAAAATTGCCGGCTGGTTATTATATAAAATATGGCGGGCAGTTTGAAAACCTGGTAGAGGCCACACAGCGTTTATCCATTGCCGTTCCTGTAGCGCTGCTGCTCATACTGGTGATGTTGTATTTCGCATTTGGCTCGCTGAAGTATGGGCTGCTGATCTTCTCCGCTATTCCTTTATCTGCTATTGGCGGCATACTGGCTTTATGGGCAAGGGATATGCCTTTCAGCATTTCAGCGGGAGTAGGCTTTATCGCCCTGTTTGGTGTAGCGGTATTAAATGGTATTGTTTTGATTACAGAATTCAACCGCTTAAAACAAACAGGTATTCAGAACATACAACAAATTATTATGGAAGGAACAAGAATAAGGCTTCGCCCTGTGCTGATGACGGCAAGCGTGGCCTCGCTGGGCTTTTTACCCATGGCATTGAGCCAGGGAGCCGGCGCTGAAGTGCAGCGGCCATTAGCCACCGTTGTAATTGGCGGATTGATCACCGCCACCCTGCTTACCCTGCTGGTACTGCCGGTTTTATATAGCTGGTTCGAAAAAGGAGGAATGAAAAAAATCAAAATCAAACCTGCGGCAACTGTTGTATTATTTTTACTGCTATGCGGTTCTGTGCAAAGCCAGCAAAGGCTAACGCTGGATGAAATGCTGAAAATGGGGAGTGCGCAAAACCTGCATTTGCAATCATTAAAAAAGGAAGCCGGTTACTGGGAACAATTACAGTCTGGCGTTTTTGACCCCGGTAAAACCCAGGCAGGCGGGGAATACGGCGGCATTAACGGCATACAAAAGGATACCCGTTTTTTTGTAAGTCAGGATTTTAACCTGCCGGTAGTATATCGCCGGCAGCAGCAATTGTATAAAAGCCGGCAAACCGCACAGGAGCAATTAGTCAACTGGAAACAGGCTGAATTGCAGCGGGAGATCAAACTGGTGTTTTATGCACTGATTGACGGACAGGAAAGAAAGCAGCTATTACAACGTTTAGATTCGGTATATAGTCGTTTTCAGCAATCGGCAGACCTGCGCCTGAAGGCGGGGGAAAGCAATGTGCTGGAAAAAACTACGGCAGACGCGCAGTTGCAGCAGTTACAATTACAGCAGCAGCAACTAAACGCCGATATACTGCTATTGCAGCAGCAATTGCAATGGCTGCTCCGTACCGACGCACTTTTGCTTCCGGCGTATACTTCCTTAAAAATGGAAAGTACTATTCTGGCAGACAGCGCCAGTGTTACTGCCCACCCCCAAATACAGTATAGTCAATTGCAGGAGAAAATAGCAACGGCACAAACCGGTGTTGAAAAAGCAAAGCTGTCGCCCGATTTTGCTGTTGGCTACAGTAACCAATCCATTATTGGCTATCATAGCGCCGACGGCGTTCATCAAAAGTACTACAGCGGCAGCAACCGTTTTCACATTGCCAGTCTTACCGTGGGTATTCCTTTATTTAACGGCGCTGCAAAAGCAAGGATTAAAGCCGGCAGAATACAGGAAGAAGTGGCAGGCATCAATACAAAGGCTACGGAGCAATTTATAAAGCATAACCTGCAGCAACTTACAACGACATACCAAAAAGAGCAAAACAATCTGCAGTATTATGAAAACACCGGGTTACAACAGGCAGAACTGATCATACAAACCGCGAAGCTCAGTTTTGAGAATGGAGAGATCAGCTATTTAGAATGGACAACGCTGATGAACAACGCGGTATCCATCCGGCTAAACTATATAGACGCGGTGCATCAGTACAATCAAACACTTATTGAATTAGAATACTTAACCGGAAAATAAAACTTATGCGTTATTTATATATCATTTCATTGCTGACACTGATAACAGCCTGCACTTCAAAAAAGCAAACAGAAGAAAAGCTGCATACGTTACCGGAAAATACCGTAACGCTTAGCGCAGAACAAATTAAAAGCGCGGGTATTGAAACAGGTATTATACAAAAACAATTGCTGAACAGCGAGCTTAAAGTACATGGACTGGTGGATGTGCCCCCGCAAAATATTGTTTCTATCAGCTTTCCCTTAGGTGGTTACCTCAAAAACACGAAGCTGCTGCCAGGCATGCACGTAAACAAAGGAGAAGTAATTGCTATTATGGAAGATCAGGCCCTGATACAATTGCAGCAGGATTACCTGATAGCACAGGCAAAACTGCAGTATGCGGAAAAGGATTTTGAACGGCAGAAGATGCTGAATGAGAATAAAGTAAATGCCGACAAAGTGTACCAGCGCGCGCAGGAGGAGTTTACTTCGCAAAAAGCGCTGGTAAAAGGATACAGTGAAAAGCTGAAACTGGTTGGTATTAATCCGGGCAAGCTGAATGAAAATACGATTTCGAGAAGCGTTCCTTTGTATTCGCCCATTAATGGATTTGTGTCGAAAGTAAATATTAACATCGGGAAATATGTAAACGCGTCAGACGTGTTGTTTGAACTGATTAACCCTGCAGATATTCATGCTGTGCTTACCGTGTTTGAAAAAGATCTGGCCAAAGTAAAACCCAAACAAAAAGTAATGGTCACTTTTGTAGATGATCCTTCCACTGAATATGAGTGTGAGGTATTGCTGGTAACTAAAAATGTTGACGACAACCGCAGCGCCCTGGTACATTGCCACTTTGAAGAAGAGCCCCAACAATTATTGCCCGGCATGTTCCTGAATGCCCGTATTAAAGTGAGTAACGCGGAAGTAACCGCCGTACCCGAAGCCGCCGTAGTGCGGTATGGTAGTGATGAGTTTGTGCTGGAAGACAAGGGAGGCAACAGCTTCTATCTTTTGCCTGTTCAAACAGGTATGAAAGAAGGAGGGATGGTAGAAGTTGCAGGCAAAACAGGCGATTTGAATGGCAAAACAGTGATCATTAAAAACGCCTATGCAGCATTGTCGCAGATGAAGAATGCGGGAGAAGAAGACTGATTTGAGATTTCATATTTGATATTTGAAATGCAGAGAAGGCTGTCTGAATGCTGAAAGCCATGCAGTATGAATTTCAAATCATAAACCTGCCTGACGGCAGTCAGGTCTTAAATTCAAATTATCTTATAATTTCTCCTTTCAACCGCAGCAGTTCCGTTTCAGAAAGCTTGGTATTATATCTTGCAGCAATGAGGCGGTCATAAGCATCCTGCAGGCTTTTTTGCGCTTCGCGCAGTTCAAGATAGGTAGATATCCCCTGCCGGAAACGTTCCAGCGCAATCATCACGTTTTCCTTGGCCAGCTCAATATTTTCTTCTTCCAGGTTAAGAGCGGTAACCTGATATTGGTAACTGTTATAAGCTACTTTAATCCAGATATTTACCAGGCTCTTTTGTTTGGATACGGCAATGTCCTGGTATTCCACGTCTAATTTTGCCTGCTGTATATTTCGGTTAACGCTTAAATTATTGAGTATAGGAATGGAAGCGGTAAATCCAAAATTATATCCTTTATTACGGCTGAAAGTAGAAGCAAAGGGGTTTATATTATTATGGTTCTCATTACGTGTAAAATTATAGGCCGATACAAAAGAAATAACCGGCCACCGCGAAGCCTTTGCTTCTTTCAGGGAAATCCTGGCAATATCCGCGTTCTTCAGTGCCTGTAAAATAGTAGGATTGGAAGTTTCCACCTGGTTCTGAATATCGGATATATTCATATCCAGTTCCAATGGAATGGAGTCAGCCACTTCATATACTGCCGGCAATTGCATGCCGGTTAACTGATTCAACTGATCTCTTAACCGGATCATGATCGTTTGCTGCTCAAGGTGGGCCGCTTTCTGTGCATTCAGATCTACCTTAGCCTGCAGCAGTTCCGGCTTTGTACCTAACCCCACTGATAATTTCCTGTCGGCCAGTTTCACCCTTTCTTCATTAATAGACATTTGTTCCTCAATTGCTTTAAGCAACTGTTTCTGCCGCACAATAAGATAATAATTATTAATGATCTCCGCGGTAGTGTTCACCACCTGCGCTTTGAGGTTAATGCTTCCCAGGTTATATAATTCATCAATCCTTTGTTTGGTGGCGAACATTTTTAACCCGTCAAATAAAGTCCAGTTTAAATTGACAGCAGCATTAATATTGCCTGTTTTAATGCCCGAGCCTTCAACATCGTCTCTTGTATCAAATTTTTGCTTCTGTGCCGAGGTAGACCACAGGGTACCTGCTGTTGCATTTATATTTGGCAGGAAAGCGCCATATACATAACGCTTATCTGTAGCTGCAGCTACGGAATCATTGCTTAATAACAATATATCATAATTACTATGCAGTCCGGCGGCTATCGCCTCCTGCAGCGTAATCATCTGCTGTCCCTTTACCGTAATATGTAAGCTGCATGCTATTGTAACGATGCTGATGATTCTTTTCCACTCCATAACTGGTCAGGCTCTTTTTGCTTCTGTAAAATATTCGTCAATATGACTTTCCCCTTTTTTCGCCGAAAGAAAACTATACATGGCAGGAATTACAAAAAGGGTTAGCACCAGTGAAAATATAATTCCGCCCACAATTACAAGTCCTAATGGTATGCGGCTGGTGGAAGCGGCGCCAATAGACAAAGCGATAGGCAACGCGCCCAAAGCCATGGCCAGGCTGGTCATTAAAATGGGTCTTAAACGGGCTACTGCCGCTTCAATAACCGATTGCGCTTTAGACAGCCCTGCTCTTTGTTTCTGATTCGCGAACTCTACAATCAGAATACCGTTTTTGGTTACCAGCCCTATCAGCATGATCATACCGATCTGCGAAAAAATATTGAGTGTCTGGTTAAACAGCCACAAGGTCAACACGGCTCCGGCAATGGCCAGCGGCACGGTAACCATAATAATAAAAGGATCAATAAAGCTTTCGAACTGCGCTGCCAGCACTAAAAAGATGAGGGCCAGGGCCAGTACAAAAGCGAACATGGTATTGCCGGAACTTTCGGCAAAATCGCGCGAGGCGCCCGAAAGCGAGGTAGCAAAAGTATCGTCTAACATTTTGTCGGCGATATCCTGCATGGCTTTAATGCCATCGCCCAGTGCCACACCAGGGGCAAGCCCTGCCGATATGGTAGCCGATTTATAACGGTTAAAATGATAAATGGTTGGCGGGGTGGTACCTTCCTGCACCGTTACCAGGTTATCTAATGAAATATTTTCACCGCGTTGATTACGCAGGTAAATATTTTTCAGATCAGTGGGCTTGTTCCTGTCATCCCGCGGCACCTGTCCTATTACTTCGTATTGTTTACCTTCTTTTGTGAAATAGCCCAGCCGGCGGTTACTGTAAGCCAGTTGAAGCGCTTCGGAAATAGCATCAATGCTTACCCCAAGATCACTTGCTTTCAAACGGTCAACCGTAACCGAAAGTTCGGGTTTGTTGAACTTCAGGTCAATATCCACCCCCTGGAAAGCCGGGTTTTTATTGGCCTCATCCATGAATTTGGGAAGGATTTCCGTGAGCTTTTCAAAATTGTTGTTCTGTATTACAAACTGAACGGGCAGCCCTCCCCTGCGGTTAACCGCTATGGTTTGCTCCTGTATGGCGAAAGCTCTTCCCTCAGTAAAAGAGGGAAGATTCCTGTTGATCACATCTACTATTTCCTGTTGCGAACGCGATCGCTGATCAGGGTCAACAAGCATCGTTCTTAAAAATCCTGTATTAACAGAACCTGTTCCGGAAAAACCCGGCGCCGTTACCGTTAATACGGTTTTAAACTCCGGAACTGAATCCATAATTAAATTGGTAAGATCTCCGATAAACCGGTCGGTATAATCAAAAGAAGAACCCTCCGGCATGGTAACCTGAAGGCGAAACTGGCTACGGTCTTCCATAGGGGCTAATTCAGATTTCAGGGTTCTGCCAATCCCCCATATCAATCCTCCGCAAGCCACAATAATGACCAGCGCCAGCCATTTTACTTTCATAAACAATTCCAGCCAGCGATGATAACCTTTTTCCATACCACTGAAGAAAGGTTCGGTTACCCTGTAAAACCAGCTATGCTTATGTTCTTTACGTGCAAGCTTTACATTGAGCACCGCGGTAAGGGTTAACGATACAAAGGCGGATACCAGTACGGCGCCTGCCACTACAATACCAAATTCACGGAATAGCCTGCCTACAAATCCCTCAAGGAAAATGATAGGTATAAAAATAACGGCAAGTGTAATGGACGTAGAAATAACGGCAAAATAAATTTCTTTGGACCCCTCCTTCGCGGCCTGCCATTTATTCATTCCCTGCTCTATCTTTTTATAAATATTCTCCGTTACTACAATGCCGTCATCCACCACCAGCCCGGTGGCCAGCACAATTCCCAGCAGGCTCAGCACATTGATGGTAAAGCCTGCGAGATACATAATAAAGAATGCGGCGATCAGTGAAACAGGAATATCTATTAACGGCCGGATAGCCATGAGCGCATCACGAAAAAACAAATAAACGATCAGGATCACCAGACCGATGGCTATGAAAAGCGTTTCTTCTACTTCAGATATAGACCGTTTGATAAAAACACTCTGATCCAAAACAATATCCAGCTTGATATCTTCAGGCACTTCCTTTTTCAGCTGATCAAAACGTTTGTAAAACTCATCGGCGATGGCCACGTAATTAGACCCGGGCAACGGTACAATGGCAAGCGCGATCATCGGCACACCGTTCAGTTTCAGAATGGTCTCTTCATTTTCAGGACCCAGCACTGCTTCGCCGATATCTTTTAACCGGATAATGCTGCCGCCAAAATTCTTTATGATAATGTTATTGAACTCCTCCTCTGTGGTAAGACGGCCGAAAGTTCTTACCGTAAGTTCCGTATTATAACCGGCTATTTTACCCGAAGGAAGCTCCACATTTTCTTTCAGCAATGCTTCCTGCACATCCTGGAAAGTAAGCCCGTACGCGTTCAGCTTGGATGGTTCAAACCAAATGCGCATGGCATATTTCTTTTCTCCCCATATATTGAGACTACTCACACCCGGGATCGTTTGCAATCGTTCCTGCAATACATTGGTTGCATATTCCGTGATCTCCAGTTGATTACGGGTACTGCTTTGCACCGTCATCGAAATTATAGCGTCTGAACTTGCATCCGCCTTGGAAACCACGGGGGGGGCATCCAGATCCTGGGGCAGGCGGCGTTGCGCCTGTGAAGTTTTATCTCTTACATCATTGGCAGCAGCTTCCAGGTCAACACCCAGGTCAAATTCAACCGTAATATTACTTGTGCCCTGGCTGCTTGAGGAAGTCATGTTCTTAATACCGGCAATACCATTAATTGATTTTTCTAAGGGCTCTGTGATCTGCGACTCAATGATGTCTGCATTGGCGCCTGAATAAGAAGTACGCACATTAATAATGGGCGGATCAATAGCCGGGTAATCCCTTACGCCCAAAAAGGTGAAACCAATGACCCCAAACACAACAATCAAAATGCTGGCAACAGTTGCTAACACCGGACGCCTCAAACTTGTTTCAGAAATATTCATTATTGTATTTTGCTGAGTTGTATTTGAGAATCAGGTTTAACAGACATCAGCCCGGAGATCAGCACGGTGTCGCCTATGTTCACACCACTGATCACCTGCACATATACCGAATCCCTAATGCCCGTAGTAACGGGTAAAAACTGCGGTTCGCCATTTTTATAAACAATCACCTGCTTGCCCCGGCTAAGCGGTATAACTGCCTGCGTGGGTATAATTACAGCATTATTATCTTTAGCAAGGTCTAACGCCACTTTTGCAAACGCTCCTGGTACAAGGGAAGCATGCCTGTCTTTCACTATCGCCTTTATATTCAAACTGCGCGTATTGGCATCAATAAAATATTCACTTGCCAGTACCGTAGCTTCAAATCTTTGCCGCACGCCATCTATGCTAAAGCTGATTTTTTTACCCGGCACAAAATTAGTACTATATTTTTCAGGTACAGTAAACTCTAATTTCAGTTGCTCTACCTGCCGTATAGTAGCAATTACATCTGCCGGGGAAACATAGGCGCCAAGGCTGATATTCCTTAACCCGATCCGTCCGTCAAAGGGAGCCCTGATCTCAGTTTTGTCAATGCTTACCTTCACTAATTCAATATCCGCCTTATTATTATTTACCTGAAGCTCACTCAGGTCAACATCCTGCTGGCTGATGCCCTGTATTTTTAACAACTCCTTATACCGTTCCACCGTTTTTTCATTGATCGCCAACTGCACTTCCAGCTTTTTTAACTGCGCCTGCAGGTCATCGTCAAACAACTTTGCCAGTAAAGTTCCTTTTCTTACAAAGCTGCCTTCCGTAAAATTAATGCTTACGAGCCTGCCGGTAATTTCAGGGCGGATATCCGTTGCCTCAGCCGGCATTAAAGAGCCTGCAACTTCAATATTTTCACTCAGGGGAATGGTCTTTACAATAAATGCATCGGCAAGAACAGTGCGGCTTCTCTCTTTGGGTTGGGTAACGGCTTTTTCCTTTTTTTCGGAGCAGGCAAGCAAGCCGGAGAAGACGATAATATATAAATATAACTTTCTCATCGGTTGCGAAACTAATACAATTTGAAGTTGAAACATTCACCACCTTTAAATAAGTGAACGTTAATTAATGTTAATGGGAAATCCCGGCATTCCTGATATATCCGGCAATGGCCAATTGAATTATCTTTTTGGGGTAGTGACCGCCAGATGATAGCAATTGATGGGGTTCTTCTATATGATATCAATCTCCATTGTAGTTGGCTAAGCTGGTAGCAAGTGCTGAACTATCTCCAAATATCTTCATTTTTGATTGCAGTTTGGCTTTAGCCAACTGAAAAAGAAGCAATATTTTGAATTGGCTTTAGCCCCATCTGTCTCCGCTTAGAAAACCCGCTTTATTTAGGTTGAATATATTGCCAGCCATACTTATTCATAAACTCTTCTACCTCTTCAACAAAAGATGTTTTCTGATGATGCACTTCCTGATTGAATATATAATTTCTTACTGCTTGTAAATGGCTTTTACTTACACCCACTGCCCAATAATCGTCTTGCCAGATAAATTTGTCTGAAGTTAACCTGTATCAAAAACGAACACCTGTTGTATCGCTAACGTACGAAGAACCTGGATAATACATCGCAAACTATTGATTACCAATACAATTGTATTCTGGCACAACATTCACTTATATGATCAATGTTAACCCCCTGTGCGAATTTTTTATGAGCCGGTTTTAAACCCGGGAAATTGCCCGAAAAATTAAAAAGAATGGACAGAGCTATTGCAAAAAAGAAATGGAGTACAAAACGGATACTGACGATAGCCGGTATAGCGGGTATAATTGCATTGATCATTGCGAGCTATTATGCTACTTCCGGCAACTCCAAACTGAATGTAGATACGGAAAGGATTACCATTAGCGAAGTAAAAGAAGGCGTGTTCCAGGAAACCATTCCTGTAAACGGCATTGTACTTCCGGTTACCAGTATTTATCTTGATGCGCAGGAAGGCGGAAGAGTGGAAGAAAAATATGTGGAAGACGGGGCGATCATGAAAAAAGGACAGCCGATCTTACGTCTTTCAAATACCGATCTGTTAATGACCTTAATGAGCCAGCAGAATAATGTATACAATACGCTCACGCAGATGCAGATCAACAGCAATAATGCCCAGCAAAATACGGTATCCAAGCTCAACCAGATGGCGGATGTGGAAAGCCAGCTAAAGGAAGCAGAAAGGTTATATGAATTGAATAAAAAGCTTTTTAGCGAGAAAGTGATCGGCTCACAGGAGTTCAAACAATCGGAAATTAATTACAACTACTACCGGGAAAAGAAAAAGCTGACCGAGCAGATCCTTGACCAGGACTCAATATCGCGTTTACAGCAGGATAAGCAGGATAAGCAGTCGTATGCCGGATCGCAGCAGGCACTTAACATCATGCAAAAGAAAGTAGGCGATTTGATTGTTCGTTCACCGGTTGATGGCCAACTTACTTCATTAGACGCCGAGATTGGTCAGAATAAAAACAAAGGAGAAAGATTGGGACAGATAGATGTGCTGAGCGTTTTTAAAGTGCGTGTGGATGTTGATGAACATTATATTTCAAGGATATACCCCGGGCAAAGAGGGCGTTTCACTTTTGCAGACACCAGCTACCAGCTGGAAATAAAAAAAGTGTTCACGCAGGTAACCAACGGGCGCTTCCAGGTAGATATGGAATTTGTGGATAAAGTGCCAAAGGGCATAAGGCGCGGTCAAACCCTGCAAACCCTGCTGGCATTAAGCGATGAAAGAAAATCTTTACTGCTGGCACGTGGCGGCTTTTACCAGAAAACGGGTGGCAACTGGGTGTTTAAAGTATCTGCCGATGGCAAAAAAGCATATAAAGTGGATATTCAGTTGGGCAATCAAAACCAGGATTACTACGAAGTGCTGGAGGGATTGGAACCGGGCGATAAAGTAGTAACCAGCAGCTATGAAAATTACGGGGATATGCAGGAGCTGGTGTTGAAGTAAAGGTGGAAGGTTTGAGGTATGAGGTTTGAGGTGGAGGGTATAAGGGGGAAGGTATAGGGAGTAAGGCCCTAAAGCTTACACCTTACACCCAATTGTAACATTTTTAAAATCATTTCGTATCAAATAAAATATCATCCATGATCAAAATCTCCGAACTTGAAAAAATATACCGCACAGAAGAAGTAGAAACGGTAGCGCTGAATAAGCTTTCGTTCGAGGTAAAAGAAGGAGAGTTTGTTGCGGTAATGGGTCCTTCGGGCTGCGGGAAATCAACCCTGTTAAACATCCTGGGGATGCTGGATGACCCCGATGCAGGCAGCTTTTTATTCAATGGCATTGAAGTAGCACATTTTAATGAACGCAAGCGCGCCGACCTGCGCAAGCACAATATCGGATTTGTATTCCAGAGCTTTAACCTTATTGATGAGCTTACCGTTTTTGAAAACGTGGAATTACCACTGATCTATACCGGCGTAAAAGCCACCGAAAGGAAGAAAAGAGTGGAAGCAGTATTAGATAAGGTGCAGATCATGCACAGACGTAACCACTATCCCCAGCAATTATCCGGTGGGCAACAGCAGCGGGTAGCCGTAGCAAGGGCGGTAGTCAATAATCCCAAGCTTATTTTGGCGGATGAGCCTACGGGTAACCTCGATTCAAGCAACGGTAATGAAGTAATGCAAATGCTTACCGACCTGAATGAACAGGGCACCACCATTATTATGGTAACACACTCCGAGCACGATTCAAGGTACAGCCACCGGATCATTCGGATGTTAGACGGTCAAACGGTTACAGAGAATATATTGGTTTAATTTGAAAATGGTGGGAATTTGAAAATTTGAAAATGGAGAACCTCTCGCAACAGCACAATATCAAATATTAAATCTCAAATCTCAAATTATATATATGACACAGCAATATCAAACCAAAGTACAGCGCATTACCATGCTGCTCACGCTGCTGGCATTGGTAATCGTTATTGCCAAAAATGTATCGGCCGGTACAAAATGCCTGCCTGTTCAGCAACTGCATCAATGCGAAAGCAATGGACGTGCCGGCATTACTGAAACCACAACAGATATAAAAGACATACCCTGGCAGCCTGTTATATCCATGATCTGGTAAACTTGTATGATAATGATCAGGAACTATTTAAAAGTGGCGCTAAGAAATTTATGGAGAAATAAAACTTTCTCTTTGATCAATATTACCGGACTTGCCACCGGGCTTGCCTGCTTTATCCTTATCGCCTTATATGTGCTGGATGAGCTGAGCTACGACCGCTTTTACAAAAACTCCGATCGCATTTACCGCATCAGCTCCGATATCCGTTTTGGAGGGGCCGAAACGAAGTACCCGTTCTCTTCCGACATGATGGGGCAGACGCTGAAAAAGGACTATCCCCAGGTTGAGCAATACACACGCATTTATAATTCCAACGGAAGTAAGCTGGTAAAAAAAGGAACACAGTTTATTACGGAAACCCGTGTAGCACATGCCGACTCCACTTTTTTTGACGTATTTGCTTTACCCGCTATTGCCGGCAATACACGCACAGCGCTCTATGAGCCCAATACAGTGGTTATAACGGAAACGACTGCGCGAAAATATTTTGGCAGTGTTGATGATGCTATGGGTAAAATTATTGAAACCGACGACAATGGTAAAACATTGTACAAAGTAACGGCAGTTATAAAAAATATTCCGTCCAATTCGCACTTCAATTTCGATTTTATTTTCTCCATGAAAAATGTGAATTACCAGTGGGGACAGTACATGAGCCATAATTTCCATACCTATCTTTTGCTTAAGCTCGGTGTAACCCCGGCAGCATTTAAAAAGAATTTCGATCAGTATACAGATCAGTATGTGCTTCCTGAAGCAAAAGCGTATTTGCAGATCAGCAGCATGGATGAGTTCCGGCGATCGGGCAATAAGCTGGAATATTCATTAACCCCGCTTACCGATATTCATTTGTATTCTAACCGGCCTTTTGAGCTGAGCCCCGGCGGCAACATCCAATATGTATATATTTTTTCGGCGGTGGCCATTTTTATTTTACTCATCGCCTGTATCAATTTCATGAACCTCACCACCGCACGTTCGGCAAACAGGGCTAAGGAAGTGGGCGTTCGCAAAGTATTGGGCACCGAGCGCAAAAATCTGGTAACGCAATTCCTTAGTGAATCTACCTTAACAGCTTTCATCTCCTCCCTACTGGCCATATTACTGGCATTTGCCATTATGCCTTTATTCAACAGCATTTCCGGGAAAACCATGAGCGTGCTCAACCTTTTCACACCTGCCATCATTCCTGTTTTGGTGCTATTGCCATTTGTGGTAGGGCTTTTGGCCGGGAGCTACCCTGCCTTCTTCCTTTCTTCATTTAAGCCTATAGAAGTATTGAAAGGCAGGTTAAGATCGGGCAGCAGCAACGGAAACCTCCGGAGTGCGCTGGTCATATTCCAGTTTGCCACTTCTATTGTGCTTATTACAGGCACCATTATTATTTACAGACAGTTGCATTATATACAAACCAAAAACCTGGGCTACAATAAAGACCAGGTATTGCTCATTGAAAACGGGTTCGCTTTACAAAATAAGCTGGAGGCTTTTAAGCAGGATATGCTGCAACAACCCGGCGTAACCAGCGCAACCATCAGCAGCTATTTACCCATACCCTCTTCAAGAAGCGATAATATTTTTTCCGGAGAGCAGGTTATTGATGCAAAAAACGGCTTTAGCATGCAGGAATGGGACGTGGATTATGATTACCTGCAAACATTAGGCATACAACTTATAAAAGGAAGGAATTTTTCCCGCGATTTTGGAACAGATTCCAATGCAGTTATTCTTAACGAAGCCACAGCAAAAACGCTGGGTTATGCCAACCCCATAGGACAGCATATTTACAAATCAGGTATAGGCGGCTCTTCCGCATCATATACCATTATCGGCGTAGTTAAGAATTTTCATTTTGAATCCCTGAAAAGAGATATCGGTATGGTGGGTCTGTTTTTGGGTAAAAGTACCGGTTTTGCTTCTTTTAAAATAAACGCCGCCAATGCCCCGGCAATCATACAGTATGCGGAAAAGAAATGGAAAACCTATGCTCCTGAAATGCCTTTCAGCTTCCAGTTTTTAGATGCGGCGTTCAACAACGTATACCGCTCGGAGCAACGGGTGGCAAAAATTGCCATAACCTTTTCTGTACTGGCTATTCTTATTGCCTGTTTGGGATTGTTTGGCCTAGCCACCTATATGGCCGAACAGCGCACCAAAGAAATTGGTATACGAAAAGTGCTGGGCGCTTCTGTAGGTAATGTAGTTACTATGCTTTCGAAAGATTTTTTAAAACTGGTAACCATAGCGTTCTGTATTGCCACACCGCTGGCCTGGTGGGCAATGCACAATTGGCTGCAGGACTTTGCCTACCGCATTCACATATCGTGGTGGATATTTGGTATTGCAGGGGTGCTGGCGCTTTTCATTGCTTTGTTTACGATCAGCTTCCAGGCCATTAAAGCTGCGCGGGCTAACCCGGTGAAGTCTTTGCGAACGGAGTAGAATAATTTGAAAATTTGAAAATGTGGCAATTTGAAAATGTAGCAGTCGGTACGCGACGAAAGGAGCGTCAGACCGCGGGGTAATATGAGAAATGTGGAAATGTGAAAGTGTTGGAATGTTGAAAACAACAATTGCTGAAAGCTAATGGCTTAAAGCTTACAACTATGATCAGAAACTATTTCAAAATCGCGTGGCGGAACCTTCTTCGCAACCAGGGTTTTTCGTTAACCAACCTGTTAGGGCTAACGATTGGCATTACCTGCACTATTTTTATTTCTTTGTGGGTGCAGGACGAATTGGGCTATAACAAGTTTCAGAAAAACTATGATAATATTTACCAGGTCATTGCCAACCGCAATTTTAATAACCAGGTGTTTACCGACAGGAGCATGGCGCTGCCGCTCGCGGCTGAGCTTGAGCACAGCTCCCCGCAGATAAAGCACGCCGTTGTTACCACTTACCCCCAGCCCCGGGTGCTTACACACGGCAACGATAAAATAAAAAAGCAGGGTTACATCGTAAGTGAGCATTATTTCGATCTGTTCCCGTGGAAATTCTTAAAGGGCAATGCAGTAACCGCTTTGAAAGAGCCCAACGCTATTGTACTTACAGCATCCGCTGCAAAAGCATTTTTTGGAACACAGGATCCCATTAACAAGGTATTGCGTTTCGATAATGGTCATGATGTAAAGGTTACTGCTGTATTACAGGACATACCCCGCAACTCTACTTTCCAGTTTGACTGGCTTACGCCGTTTAATTATAATGATCCTGATACAAAACGTTCCATGAGCGAATGGGTAAATTCTTCATGGAATGTATTTATACAAACCGTTCCGAATGCTGACACAGGTATGCTGAATAAAAGCATTACTCAGGTAAAGAGAGCGCATGGCAACGATGACATCAGCAGCTATTTTGTATTTCCTATGAGCCGCTGGCGCCTTTATAGTGATTTTAATAACGGTATGAACACCGGCGGTATGATTGAATATGTACGCCTGTTTTCTATAGTAGCGGTGATTATTTTGCTGATAGCCTGTATCAACTTCATGAATCTGTCAACAGCAAGGAGCGAAAAACGTGCAAAAGAAGTAGGCATCCGCAAAACACTGGGTTCAGGCAAAAAACAACTGATTCTGCAATTCTTTCTTGAATCAATGATATTAACACTGATTGCTTTCCTGTTCGCTATAGCAGCAGTAGCGTTGCTGCTGCCATCATTTAATTTGTTTATAAACAAGCAGCTTTCGCTGAATCTATTCAGTCCAGTATTCTGGCTGGGAGCGGCGGCAATCATTTTGTTTACCGGGTTGGTGGCGGGAAGCTACCCGGCATTATATCTTTCTTCATTCAACCCGGTAAGGGTTTTGAAAGGTTCATTTGCTGCCGGGAAAAAGACAATATTGCCAAGACATATACTAGTGGTATCCCAATTTGTAATTTCTATTCTTCTCATTTCTGCAACGATTATTGTTTACCGCCAGATACAGCATGTAAAAGACCGTGACATGGGATACAATCCTAATAATCTTATCATGATACCGTCAACGCCGGATACAGATAAAAGTTTTGCTGTGATAAAACAGGAATTGCTTGCAACCGGTATGATCAGCAACGTTACAAGAACATCATCCCCGATAACAGAAGTATGGTGGAATACCGGCGCTCCTGATTATGAAGGCAAACCGGCTAATGCACAGATTATCATGGGCGGGCTTGGCGTTGATGTTGACTTTAGCAAAACAATGAATATTAAAATGCTTGAGGGCCGCGACTTCTCCGGCACACCTGCAGACTCTGCTTCCATGATTTTGAATAAAGCTGCCGTTGATGCCATGAAACTGAAAAACCCGGTAGGCAGGCAAATGCGTTATGGAAGAACCTACACCGTTATCGGAGTTTCAGATAATGTAATAATGACTTCGCCCTTTGAACCAGCCTACCCCATGCTGATAGTGTATGATCCTAACAGTTCTTCAATGAATACCCTCCGTTTAAAAGAAGGAATAATACCGCAGAAAGCGATTGCATCCATTGAAACCATCTTCAAAAAATATAATCCTGCTGTGCCTTTTGAATACCAGTTTGTTGACCAGGAATTTCAAAAGAAATTTCTGACGGAAGAGCTCATCAGCAAACTCACGAATATTTTTGCAGGGCTTGCCATTTTTATTTGCTGCATCGGCCTGGCGGGCCTTGCATCGTTCACCATTGAAAAACGTTTGAGGGAAATCGGCATCCGCAAAGTATTGGGCGCTACCGTGCAGCAATTGCTCCTGCTCATTTCAAAAGATTTCTTAAAACTGGTATTGATTGCGTTTGTCATTGCCACACCATTGGCATGGTGGCTTATGCACAACTGGCTGGAAAAATATACGTACCGTATTTTTATAAGTCCCTGGCTGTTTGGAATTGTAGGCATATTGGTTTTATTACTGGCATTGATGGTAGTTGGCTTAAATACAATAAAAGCGGCAACAACAAACCCGGTGAAGAGCCTTCGCACTGAATAGCTACGGCTCTCAAAGAGCGTTTGAGAACGGAGTAATACAAATATGGAAATGTGCTAATTTGAAAATGGAAGCGGTCGGTTACGCGATGAAAGGAGCGTCAGACCTCGGGCAAATGTGGAAATGTGAGAATGTAAAAATTGCTGAAAGCTAACTGCTGACGACTCAAAGCTTACAACTATGATCAAAAATTATTTCAAAATTGCGTGGCGGAACCTTCGCAGGAACAAGTTGTTTTCCTTAATAAACATACTTGGTTTGTCTATTGGCATTGCAACCTGTTTCATCATCATGTTGTATGTTCAAAGCGAACTCAGCTACGACCGGTTTCACAAAAACGCCGGTGATATTGCCAGAATCATTTTCCAGGCAGAGATGAATGGCGGAAAAATAAATGAAAGCGTGGTAATGGCCCCTGTGGCAGCTACCATGAAAAAGGATTTTCCGGAAGTAAAAGATGCTACAAGGATTTTGAATTACGGCACGCCTAAGATCAGCTTTGACAGCAAAGTTTTTAAAGATGATCGTGTGGCCATTGCTGACCCCAACTTCTTCAGCATTTTTACCTTACCCATGATTAAAGGGGATGCAAAAAACGCTTTGGCTAATCCTTATTCCGTTGTGATAACAAAGTCAACTGCAATAAAATATTTTGGCAGGCAGGAGGCGACAGGTAAAACACTTGCGATCAATAACGATACCACCCTATACAAAGTAACGGGTGTTATGGAAGATATACCCGTTCATTCGCATTTCCACTTCGATATATTTGCTTCAATGAAAGGCTGGAGAGATGCCGGTTCCGACTCCTGGCTGGGTGGTGGTTTTCATACCTATTTATTGCTGAAACCGGGTACTGATCAGCAAAAAATGCAGGAACGGTTTCCCGATATGGTAGCCAGATATATGGGCCCGCAAATTCAAAAAGGGATGGGCTTAAGCCTCGAACAATTCAGAACTAAGGGAAACAAACTGGGGTTTGTTCTCCAGCCATTAACTGATATACACCTGCATTCTGATACTTCCAATGAATTTGAACCCGGGGGAAATGCTGCCTATGTATACATATTTGGCGGTGTTGCGCTTTTCATGCTCATTGTAGCCTGCATCAATTTTATCAATCTCTCTACTGCCGGTGCATCCAAAAGAGCCAAAGAAGTGGGTGTGCGAAAAGTAGCAGGTTCCGGTAAATGGCAACTTATCAGGCAGTTTTTACTCGAATCACTGCTGATAACCTTTTTTGCATTACTCATTGCGTTTGTATTGTTGCAACTGGCGCTTCCATTGTTTAATAATATCTCCGGGAAGCAACTGAGCATTGGGTTAAACCCTGTATTGTTATTTGTCATCCTGGGATTGATCGTTGGACTTGCTGCCGGGATTTACCCCGCGTTCTATCTATCCTCTTTTAAGCCCATTGCTGTATTAAAAGGAAAACCTACAGGCAATAATAAAAACTTTGGCTTACGGAGTGGGCTGGTTGTTTTTCAATTTTTCATTTCAGTGGCTTTGATCATAGGAACCATAGTGGTGTACCAGCAAATGAAATATATACAAAACAAAGACCTGGGATACAACAAAAATCAAATCATTACCATTCCCAATTCATGGGCATTAGGTAACAACGAACGGGTGTTTAAGCAGCAAATGTTACAGGATCCGCGTATCTTAAGTGCAACCCTGTCGTGGTATAAACCCGCAGGGCCAAGTGATTATAACAATGCGCTGGCTTACCCGCAATCTGATGCTGACCGGATCGTAAACGGTGTTGATTTTCATGTAGATGACCAGTACATTCCTACGATGGAAATGAAAATAGTGAATGGCAGGAATTTTTCCAAAGAATTTACCACCGACTCTTCCGGTATTATCCTCAACGAAACGGCTGTGAGCGCATTGGGATGGACAACGGAAACCGCTATAGGCAAAACTGTTATACGCCAAAATAGCCCCAAGGGTAGCAATTTCCCTTTTCACGTAATTGGTGTGGTAAAAAATTTCAACTTCAGGTCCCTGCATGAAACGATCAGTCCTTTATTCCTGACCCTGCATCCCGAAGGCGGCCTGATCTTCAAGGTAAATACCGGCGATATACCCGGATTACTGGCTGCAATGAAAAAAAACTGGGACAGTTATAATACCGAAGAGCCATTTACTTATGCTTTTATGGACGACCTCTTCAACAATACCTATGCAACGGAGCAAAAAACAGGTACGATACTGAACATCTTTGCCATACTCACCATTTTTGTGGCTTGTCTTGGCTTATTTGGATTGGCAACTTATACGGCGGAACAACGCACAAAAGAAATCGGCATCAGAAAGGTATTAGGCGCCAGTGTAACACAGCTTACACAAATGCTCTCCAAAGAATTCTTAAAGCTGGTATTGATTTCATCGCTCATTGCCTTCCCGGTTGCCTGGTGGGGCATGAATAAATGGTTACAAAACTTTGCCTATCGCATTGATATTTCATGGTGGGTATTTGCTGTAGCAGGATTGGCGGCGATGGCAATTGCCCTCCTCACAGTAAGTTTCCAGGCCATTAAGGCGGCAGTGGCGAATCCTGTGAAATCGTTGCGTACGGAATGACCTCACCTCCAACCCCTCTCCACGGAGTGGCGAGGGGTGCCTAAATTCAGAACATGCTGATGAAATGCAAGGTGGGGAGGTTGAGAATGTGAAAGTGTGAGCAAATTGTCAGGTTCGGATATGTTTTATAGATGATGTGGAAGATAATATAGTTTGGAATTGTTCTATAGTACCGTCCCTCTCTAAGCGGAGAAGGATAAGAGCCTGCCCGAACGACGTTCAGTCGGGCAGGGATGAGGCTGAAAATGTAGGAAATGGTCGCGGTCGGAAAGGAACGTCAGACCGCGGATAACTAATTATCACGAATAATTCGTGCCCATTTGTAATTCGTGGCAAGAAACAGGTTAATGGTTATTCAAAAAATGAATTTTAAGCAGCTTTTGAGAATATAAAAAATTAATAGCTGAAAGCTGATCCGCCACGGCGGACAAGTTGCTGACGGCTCAAAGCTTACAACTATGTTTAGAAATTTCTTCAAAATCGCTTACAGGAATCTTTTACGTAACAAAGGGTTTTCTATAATCAACATTACGGGCCTTGCAATAGGCATGGCTGCCGCGATACTCATTCTGCTCTGGATCTATAACCAAGTAAGCTACGACAGATTTCATGCAAACAAAGACAGGATATACGAGGTATGGAATCGGGTACCATTTGATGGGAATATTTCGTGCTGGAATACGGTATCCCAGCCAACGGCTGAGGCAATTGAAAAAGCCTTGCCGGAAGTAGAACGTGCGGTAAGGGTAAAGCAAAGCAATAATGTGCTTTTTACGGTGGGGGATAAAAAATTGATCAGGTCGGGCAATTTCGTTGATACGGGTTTTCTTCAGGTATTCAGCTTTCCGATGCTGAGCGGCAATCCTGCCACGGCACTGAATGACAAACCTTCCGTAGTGCTTACTGAGGCAACAGCTAAAAGTTTATTCGGCGATGAGGATGCCATGGGGAAGCTGATAAAAATGGAGAATGCAGATAATTATACGGTAACGGGTATTGTAAAAGACCTGCCAAATAATTCAAGGTTCCGTTTTGAATACTTGTTGCCCTTTTCGAATTTAAAATATAACGAGGGACAAGACCTCGGCTGGAATGATAACAGTACACCCACTTATGTGCTGCTAAAACCAAATGTAGACCTTGCTGCTGCGGCTGTTAAAATAAAAGTATTGAAACAACAATATAGCGATGAAGCAAAAACCATGAAATGGGAATTGTTTCTTTACCCCATGAGCCGCTGGCGTTTGCACTCCAGCTTTACCAATGGCGTGGAAGACAAGGGCGGACTGAACACATTTGTTACACTCTTCGGCATTATTGCAGGATTTATATTATTGATTGCCTGCATTAACTTTATGAACCTGAGTACGGCGCGGAGTGAAAAACGGGCGAAAGAAGTAGGGATAAGAAAAGTAGTGGGCGCCCGGAAAAGTGGGCTCATCGGCCAGTTTATCGGTGAATCTGTTTTGATGGCTTTCATTGCCGGCATAGTAGCGGTTGTACTGGTGCAGCTTAGCCTTCCCGGCTACAACCAGCTTATTGGCAAAAATTTATTTATCAACTTTGGGAATATCTACACCTGGCTGGCATTTACCGGTTTCGTACTATTTACAGGTTTACTGGCCGGTAGTTACCCTGCTTTCTTTCTTTCGTCTTTTAGACCTGTTAAGGTATTAAAGGGCTCATTTAAAAAAGCCAATGCACTGGTTACGCCGAGAAAAGTATTGGTGGTGCTGCAATACACCTTTGCTATCATGCTTATCATCTGCACTATTATCGTAAAACAACAAATAGACTATGCCCGTGACCGGGAGACGGGATATAATAAAGATAATCTTGTTTACCATTTCATGACAGGTGATATACCTAAGAACTACACGCTGATAAAAAATGAATTGCTTGCATCAGGTATTGCCAAATCAATTACAAAAACAAACTCCCCGCTTACGGAAAGGTGGAGCAACGGATGGGGACAGAACTGGGAAGGAAAAGATCCGAATGATAAAACATCCTTCGACCGGTATTTAGCAGATGAAGGACTGGGCACTACAGCAGGACTACAATTTACAGAGGGCCGCGATTTTGATCTGAAAAAATTCCCGACAGATTCAACAGGGCTTATTGTAAATGAATCATCACTGAAAATAATGAAGTTTAAAGACCCGATTGGTAAGACAGTGAGCGATCTTGGCATTGACTGGCATATTGTGGGGGTTGTGAAAGATTTTATTTTGACCAATCCCTATGAACCCACAAGACCGATATTGATATGCGGCGCCAGGAGCAGCTTTATGACCTTTCAGGTGATACAGATAAAACTAAACGGTAATAATTCCACTGCACAGAACCTGAAAAAAACGGAAGCTATTTTCAAACAATACAATCCCGATTATCCATTTGAAATTAAGTTCGTAGATGAAGTTTATGCACAGAAATTTAATAATGAAAAAACGCAGGGAATTTTAGCTGCTTTATTTGCAGGACTTACTATTTTTATTTCATGCCTCGGTTTATTTGGTCTTGCCACATCCATGGCGGAAAGCAGGATAAAGGAAATTGGCGTGCGCAAAGTACTGGGTGCATCTGTAACTGGTATTACTACTTTATTATCTAAGGATTTTGTAAAGCTGGTCATTATTTCATTTGTAATAGCCGCGCCATTATCATATTGGGGCATGCATAAATGGTTGCAGGATTATCAATATCGCATTAGTATTCAATGGTGGGTATTCGCAATTGCCGGATTCTTATCAGTAGCGATTGCAATATTAACGGTAAGCTACCAGGCAATTAAAGCGGCATTGGCGAATCCGGTGAAGAGCCTTCGCACCGAATAGCTAAGGCTCGCAAAGAGAGATTAAGAACGGAGTAATGCAAAATGTGAAAACCTGCCCGCCGGCAGGCAAGTGTGATAAATGTGGAGATGTGAAAATGAAAGCGGTCGGTACGCGACGAAAGAAGCGTCAGACCGCGGATAACTAATTATCACGAATAATTCGTGCCCATTTGTAATTCGTGGCAAGAAACAGGTTAATGGTTATTCAAAAAATGAATTTTAAGCAGCTTCTAAGAATATAAAAAATTAATTACCGAAAGCTGATCCGCCACGGCGGACAAGTTGCTGATGGCTCAAAGCTTATAATTATTAAATTAGAATTCGTCACGACTGCCAGGTTTTATTTGATTTTCGGGACTTCCTTCGGATTTAGGATTTATAAATTCGGATTCATTAGTGTCCGGTAAAAATACTTGATTGATAAATTTAAAGGAGGCGGTAAGCC
>NZ_DAOMQT010000032.1:0-52901 GCF_035445465.1 Agriterribacter sp. | reverse complement strand
CTTACCGCCTCCTTTAAATTTATCAATCAAGTATTTTTACCGGACACTAATGATTCCAAAATTGAAAATTGGAAGAAAGTTGCTCTTCCACAAGCAACAGGTATTAAATTATTTCATCAGTAAAAGTGAAGGACTATGAGAGGAAATATTAGAAAGAAATTACTGAAGTCAGGGAAGTACAGTTTGTACATCGACTACTATCTACCTGTGTGGAATCCGCAGACACAATCATATACGCGCAGAGAATATTTAGATCTGCATTTATTAATATAACATTTAGCTGTCGGTTAGTAGCTAGCGAATTATTAATTTTCCTGTAGTACGAAATCGAAAAACATGGATGTTTTTATATTTTTGAAGACATCTACTTTTGAAACCGATATAAGTGGGGGATCATTTTAATTAATTGATCCGGTACTTTGAATTACAATACCTGCAGGATGTTGATTATTGAATTATGGGCAAACTTAAATGACACCCCCGACAGACCAATGAACACAGGACAATGGACGAACTTAGAATATTTAAAAATTGGCTCACAAAGGTTTTTTTTCTGACTGAAAAGGATTGTTCGTTGTTTGAACCTTACCTGCAAATCAAAAACTATAAAGCGAAAGAACATTTTTTAAGTGAGGAAAAAATTTGTTACGAAATCGGCTTTGTCAATAATGGCTGTTTCCGAACATATTACCTTGCTGATGGAAAAGAAATTAATACGTATTTTGCTTTTGAAAACAATTTTGTAGCAGATTATGACAGTTTTTTGCAAAGTAAGCCAAGCAGGTATTTCATTCAAGCATTAAAAGATGCTGAAATTGTTACGTTTAATTTATCAGCTTTACACAATGCCTACAACCAATCACAAAATTGGGAACGCTTTGGTAGAATGATAGCTGAACAATCTTACAGGCTGACTACCCAACGTGTTGAGAGCTTTTTGTTTTTAGACGGAGAGCAACGTTATCTTGACTTACTTAAACATCAACCCCATATTTTTGACAGAATACCGCTTTACCATATTGCTTCTTATTTGGGACTTGAGCGAGAAAGTTTAAGTCGGTTGAGAAAAAAAATTGCCCATAAGTTACGATTGTAACATTTGTCAATTTCTTCCTAATTCGCCTTTGGGACTTTTGTGGTGTAAAAATTTAATGTTTGACTAAAAAAGTTTCAAAAATGAAAAAGGTAATTTTTTCTGCAGCGTCAGTAATATTTATGGTTTTGGCAAGTTGCAGTACTTCAAAACAGATAACAGTTCCTCGTAATCGTTCGGTTGAGTTGGACGATGCTTACACGATTATTTGGAACGGTATCAGCAAGGCATACCGCTATGAAAACGGGCAATGGCTAAGAGTCGAGAGTTGCGATTACCAATTTGATGTTGTTCAAAAACGTTACGACAATATTTGGAAGTCCGTTAAATCACTTCACCGTATTCACCCCGACTATGATGGTAAAGCAGGCGATAGAGACCAGACAATGTATTTTGAAATTGCTTACAAAAATCTGATTAACGGAATGGTACAAGCAATCATCAATTCTTCATTGGGTAACGGCATAGGAACAAGCGACACAGAATTTCGTAAATCCGTATTGACAATATACGTACCGAATCCGGGCAAGTTTATGCCATACAACAAGTTCAGAATTACCCAACACTACAGCTACGAAGAAGGTGTACTAATGGAAACCGTTGAACTCATCAAAGAAAAAAACGGAAAGGAAACACCGTTTATGAAGAACGAGGAAACCGCTTTGATTTTTATTAAAAGCAAATTGGACAAAGTACCAACGACCTTTAAACAATAATTGCTATGACACACAAAGGAAGAAAAAAAAGCGATTATATTTACAATACGCCGCTTTCTGCGGATCTTTTAACGCTAATACCTGCTTTTCGTTATCCTGTTGTTCAAGCTCCTCTATTTCGTGTCCATAATATTCACTTACTCTTTGTATTTGCTTACCGCTAATATCAAGCCTCAATAGCGCTTGCAGCATGTCTGCGCCTTCTTCAAACACATGTCCCTTTCCTAACAGGCAAACTATCTCCTGCAACTTGCCTGTAATGCCGAATGCTTCTGTATGCTGGCATAAAACATATGCCTTGCTTACTTCTATTTTCCTGAAACAGGAATGGAGTTTTTTTATTCCGATCCTTCGGTAGCCTGCCTATGCTCTTTTCAAGCACGAGTTTATTCACCTTACGGTTGAACGCTGTGTAACGATCTTCATACTCATAGCCGTCTTTTATCCTTTTAATTTTGAAAATAGTTTTATAATTATCCCTAAATGGTTGTCCGCTACCATTATCATATCAAGAATATAAAAATATCCGAAATAATTTTTTAATACTAACTGATGTGGTATTTAAAGATTATTACGTACAATAAGCTGAGATGGCAATAATAAATTATTGAGCTCTTTTTTATTTCCGTTTTCCGATTTTGTTTTTTCAATAATTTCTATCAGCATTTCAGTGGCTTTTTGTCCTTGCTGATAAGGAAATTGTTCTACTGACGCTAGAGGAGGGTGATCCATATAATTACAGATAGCCTCATTGGCAAAACTTACAAAACTTATATCCTTGTTGATTTTTATCTTCTGCTGTTTGCAATAATGTATTACATCCAAAGCTACATAATCATTAAAAGTTATTATTGCGGTTGGTCGCCTGACGAGTGACAGTAATTTTTTGGAAGCTTCTATATTTCCCTCCATCGCAAGATCAGAATAAACAATCAGTTCTTTGTTATACTTAATTCTATTTTCTGTTAGTGCTTTTACATAAGCGATATGACGTTCTTTACTGGCAGAAAATTTTTCGGGGCCGTTAATTAATCCGATTACGCTGTGTCCTTTTTTTACTAAAAAATTTACTGCTTCAATCATACCACTCTCCAGTTTGCTGGCTATAAAATGAATGTCTTGCATCTCAGGTATCCTGTCAATAAATACTATAGGTATATTATTTTTTTCCAGCAATTTAAAATGTTCGTAACTAAGGGTGTTTTTCGAGATAGATATAAGCATGCCATCCACGCGATGGTCCTTCATTGCTTCTACAATGTTCTTTTCTCTTTCCTGATCGTCTCTTGATTGTCCCAGTAGCAAGGTATATTTTTTCTGATATGCCACATCCTCAACGCCACTCACTATTGAAGCAAAAAAACCATTAGAAAAGGATGGTAAAATTAAGCCAATTAAATACGTCTTACGCTGTTTAAAAAAGATAGCCCTGTTGTCAGGCTCATAATTCAACTCTGATGCAAGCTGTTGCACACGCATTTTAGTGCGTAGCCCAATACTATGATGGTCACTCAGCGCCCTGGATACCGTAGACTTCGAAATATTAAGTCGTTTGGCAATATCAATAATTGTGACCTTCCTGGGCGTCATAAAAATTGTTTTTCTTTAAAGTTACGGAAAAGTAGCTGAAGCGATTGAGACCACAACGGTCCGTTTTAAAAAATCAACGCAACCGGTTGTCTGAAAAAATATGGTTTACAGTCTTTATTTTGCAAAAAATACCGGAATCGAAAATATTAATTCAATGACTGCAATCATAACAGGCGCTGCTTCGGGTTTAGGGCTCGCCATTGCAAAAAAGCTATCGCAAAAAAATATAAATCTTGCTCTATTTGATAAACAAAAGGAAAAATTGTTAGGTCTCTCTAAGCAATTATCGGGCAATTATAAAATATTTGAAACCGATGTTACAAATGAAAATGAGGTTAAGGAGAGTGTAGCGAAGGTAATTGAACAGTTCGGCTCAGTGCAAATATTGATAAACAGTGCCGGGATAACCGGAACTACAAACATTAAAAGCCATGAAGTTAATGCCAATGACCTGCAAACGGTTTTTAATGTAAATTTTACCGGCAGCTTTTTAATGTCGAAATACGTGTTACCCTTTATGTTGGCTGATCATTATGGTCGTATTTTACATATTGCCTCTATTGCGGGAAAGGAGGGAAATGCAGGTATGCTTGCATACTCGGCTTCCAAGGCTGCTGTTATTGCCATGGCAAAAGTACAAGGCAAAGAATATGCAGAAACAGGTATAACTATTAATGCGCTTGCTCCGGCTGTGATCCGGACACCTCTTGTGGATGCAATGCCCGCCACTCAGGTGAAGTATATGACAGACAAGATACCTATGAAAAGGTGCGGAACATTGGAGGAACTGGCAAATATGGCAGCATTTATTGTATCGCCTGAAAACAGTTTTACAACAGGGTTCACTTTTGATTTATCAGGAGGACGAGCCCTATATTGATTAATTGGAACAAAGGAACTTCCGGGGTGGATAGAAATATTTAATCAAAATGAATAAAAAAGTGAAAAACAAAATTGCTGTAGTCAACATAGGTGTTGTAGGGTTAGGATTAATGGGTTGTAGTATCACTACCTGCCTGCTGATCGCCGGCCACAGGGTAATAGCGGTAGCGCCCATACCCGCTGATCTGTTATTGGCAAAAAAACGCATCACCGCACATCTTAAAAGATCATTTAAGGAAAAGCTGGCTAAGAAGCTCCCGGAGCATTATCTTAAAAATCTGACTATCACCGAAAACTATAGCGCTTTAAAAAATTGCAGACTCGTAATTGAATGTACTATCGAAAGCATCAACATAAAAAAGTCGGTTTATAAAAAAATAGAAGATGTTATTTCCCTCAATGCGTTAATGACAAGTAACACTTCGGCTATTCCTATCAGCCTGCTGCAGAAGCAAACTACAAGACCTGAAAGATTCTTTGGACTGCATTGGGCTGAGCCATCACATACTACCCGTTTTCTCGAAATAATTTGCGGCGATAAAAGCGATATAAAAAAAGGGGAATATTTATATAAGTTATCGCACAACTGGGGAAAAGAGCCGACGCTTGTTCGTAAAGATATACGCGGCTTCATCACTAACCGTATTATGTATGCGGCTTACAGGGAAGCAATATCGCTTGTAGAAAATGGTTATGCTACCGTTGAAGATGTTGACCGTGCATGCCGCAACAACGCCGGCTACTGGATGACTTTGGCTGGTGTATTCCGCTGGATGGATCTTACCGGAGTACCAGCATACCATACCGTAATGAAAGATCTGTTTCCTACATTAAATAATGACACAGAAGTTCCCAAACTGATTGACGATATAGTTAAGAAAGGTGGAAAAGGTGTTGCCAATGCACATGGTTTTCACAAATACACGCCTGAAGAAGCTAAGCTTTGGGAAGAAACCTTTACCGATTTTAGTTACGATATAAGAGCGCTTGCGCTTAAATATCCTGAAAACATTGTAAAGAAAAAATTAGCAGCAGCAAAAAAATTACGCACAGCAAAGAAAGCCAAATAATATGTTGATCATTGACGCGCATCTCGATCTTTCAATGAACGCCCTTGAATGGAACAGGGATCTTAAAAGAACAGCAGCAGATATAAGAGCAAGAGAGAGCAATCTTACCGACAAACCTGATCGTGGCAAAGGAACGGTATCATTGCCCGAACTGAGGAAAGGTAAAATAGGACTTGTTGTAGCAACGCAGATAGCAAGGTTTGTGGCGGAAGACAGTACACTTCCTGGCTGGCATTCGCCTGAGCAGGCATGGGCGCAAACACAAGGGCAACTCGCCTGGTATAAGGCAATGGAAACAGAGGGTGAGATGGTGCAGATAACCAATACCGATCAGTTAGAGCATCATATTCAACTCTGGAATAGCAACACTGTGCCTGATGAAAATAAACCTGTTGGTTTTATCCTCAGTCTTGAAGGGGCGGATTCCCTTGTCAATCTTTCCTATCTCGAAAAAGCATGGCAAAACGGATTGCGTGCGCTTGGTCCGGCGCATTATGGCCCCGGAAGATATGCTCCGGGCACAGGCATGGAAGGTCCTTTAACACCGGCAGGCGTGGCATTATTAAAAAAAATGGAAGAACTCAATATCATTCTTGATATCACACATCTCACGGATGGGGCTTTTATGCAGGCAGTTGATCTATTCAATGGTCATATCTGGGCAAGCCATCATAACTGCAGGGCATTGGTTCCCCACCAGCGGCAGCTTACAGATGAACAAATAAGAATATTGATAGAAAGAGGGTCTGTGATCGGCGGCGTGCTTGACACGTGGATGTTGATGCCCGGCTGGATACTCGGTAAGCATAATCCCAAAGAAGAGGGCATTACGCTTAATACATTGATCAATCATTACGATCACATTTGCCAGATTGCAGGCAACAGTAATCATATTGCTATAGGCAGCGATCTTGACGGTATGTTCGGACTTGAACAATCACCATGTGATATAAATACGATCGCAGATATTCAGCAATTAAAGGGATTACTTGCAAAACGCGGTTATTCACAAAGCGATATTGAAAATGTTTTTCACGGTAACTGGTTAAGATTTTTACGCAATGCGTGGAAGTAGTTAGGATATTATTTAATTTGCGAAGAAAGGTTTCGCAGGACTTTTCCTGCCATCGATAATAATACAGCATATTAACAGTGTATAATCTTCAATAAACCCCAAACCTATTATGGAAAAGGTGATTTCATTTTTTTTGATTGCTTTGCTCCCGTGGTGCAAAGTTACGTTAGGGCAACAGGAATCATTACCTTCGGGAAGTCATCCGCAAGCTATACCGGTAACACATTTTCCAAACAGATTGTACGCTTTTGTATGGAGAAACTGGAATCTGGTTAGTCCCGGAACAATGGGTAAAACAGTAGGATGCAATGCTTCCGATATTACTAAAATTGCATCCTCGATGGGACTCCCGCCCTATCAACCTAAGGACGCTGACTTTGATCGGCGTATATATATAACTGTAATAAGAAGGAATTGGCATTTATTGCCCTATTCTCAACTGCTTACGCTACTTAACATGAGCAGTAAAGAGCTGTCTGTTGCCCTAAAGGAAGACGATGGTTTGTTCATCAAGCTCGGAAATCTGAAACCGGAAATTGAGGAGCTAAGGTACAGTCCCCCGGACAAAAATACAATCAGGGGCGCATTAAACATAAAACGCGTTGCTCAAAGGTATTTCCGCGAACAAAGCGCTTTTACCCCATTTCAATTCATTGAAGATCTAAAATATGCTTCCGGAAAAGAAGCAGAAAGCGTTTATCAGCCGGATAAGGATAAAAGTCCAAAAATCGTTTATTCATATTTTGGCATTTACGGCGACCCTCTTTCCGACACCTTACAGGATCTGTACCCCGACGGTTTACTGGAAAAGCTGGCTCAAAGCGGGATTAATGGTATATGGATGCACGTAGTTTTAAATCAGATCGCTCCGGGCGGTGCCGCATTTCCCGAATTTGGAGCAGGTCATGCGTTACGCATTCAAAATCTAAACAGGATCGTTGAGCGGGCAAAACGATACGGTATAGACATTTATCTGTACATTAATGAGCCGAGAGCAATGGATGCTGCTTTTTTTATTAACAGGGATCGGATGAGAGGTGCAAAAGAAGGGAACTATTATGCAATGTGCACCAGCAGCGGGGAAGTTCAACAATGGATCAGAGATGCGTTAACATATGTTTTTTCAAATGTGCCCGGACTGGGAGGCGTACTGACCATAACAGCCTCAGAAAATTTCACCAATTGCGCATCACATGGAAATCAAAAGAGCTGCGAACGATGCAGCAGGCGGAGCTATGCTGAAATTATTGCGGAGGTAAATCGCATAATAGAAGAGGGGGTTCATAAAGGCAATCCTGATGCTAAAGTAATGGTATGGGACTGGGGATGGCATAACCATGGGCTTGCCCCCGATGTAATCGCTGCTTTACCACATTCTGTGTATCTTATGTCTGTAAGCGAGTGGGCGAAATCAATTGACCGTGGAGGTGTAATATCGGAAGTTGGCGAATACTCCATGTCTGCGGTGGGCCCGGGTCCAAGGGCCCTGCAACACTGGAAATGGGCAAAAGAGAGAGGGTTGAAGACAATTGCCAAAGTGCAGGTAAATAATACATGGGAACTTTCTTCCGTTCCCTGGTTGCCGGTACCAGATCTTGTTGTACGTCATATATCAGCCCTTTCAGATGCAAAAACCGACGGGTTAATGTTAAGCTGGTCCCTCGGAGGCTATCCTTCTCCCAACCTGGAAATCACAGATCGTATCTCAAAGAACCCGGAGCTTTCAAAGGACGAATTGTTAAACACCCTTGCCGAAGAAAGATATGGAAAGCGTGCTGTAAATGCAGCACGTAAGGCATGGACCGCATTCAGCAATGCATTCGAGCAATTCCCGTATGGAGGTCACACATTATATAACGCACCCCAACAATATGGACCCGCGAATTTGCTATATGAACAACCAACAGGATACAAGGCTACGATGGTTGGATTTCCATATGATGACCTGCAAAGTTGGAAAGGTGCATATCCTGCGAACATCTTTATGGAGCAGTTCAGGAAAGTTGCAGATGGCTGGATGAACGGGCTTACATACTTTAAGCAGGCAGTTGCTGCGTCCGACAGTTCGCACCGGACCATCGCTATATCTGATGAGCATATTGCTAAAGCGGCATATTTACATTTTGCTTCAGTTGCCAATCAGATCGCTTATATTATTAACAGAGACAAACTGTTAGCAAACGATCTTTCCTCACCGGCTAAAAGTAAGATCCGGGAAGAAATACGCCGTATACTGAACCATGAAATACAGCTTGCTTCAGAGCTGTTTGAACTATGCGGAAAAGATTCCCGGATTGGTTATGAAGCTTCAAATCAATATTATTACGTTCAACAGGACCTCGTTGAAAAAGTCATCAATTGCAACTATCTCCTTAACCGGTTAGAGCAATAAACCAGGTTGCTTTAAAGTTCCCGGAACTTTACTTTAGCGCGTGTGAACATTGCTTGTTATTTTGAACATCGTCCTGACGGGGTCTTCACAGCCAGGCAACTATGTGAAGGGTGAGACCCCGGCGAACTATTTAGCACCAGGGTCTCATGGCTGCCCGCAATAACCTTGAATGAAGACCCCGCTGCGACTTCTTTTGAACAGACAGGGTTTTAACAGGTAAAGAGGTATATATAGTGTCATAATTGGGGAAGGTAGTAGTTTATTGAAAAATAATAATCAGATAGTTTTGTTTTTCAGGAGCTGAGAACATCAGAAAAAGAGAGGCATAAGGTCGTATACCCCAAATCTGGTCTGCATGAAAATAAAGACGTTTCCCGTTTATTTGATCTTCCTGGCTATGGGTTTGATTGATTCGGTAGGGCCAATGGTCAGCCTGGCCAAAGAATCATTTAAAATATCAACTGCCATGGCCTCGCTCCTGCCTATGTTAGGATACATCATGTACGGTTTGCTGTCTGTACCGATAGGGTTGTTACAAGACAAAAAGGGGAAAAAATTCATCATGAACCTTGGTCTGTCAATAGCTCTTACCGGGCTCATAATTCCAATTGTATCGGGCATGTTTGGGAAAATGGTGGTTGACAGCAGCTCCTTGATGCAATTTTATAAAATCTTAGCAGCCATCCTCCTGCTAGGGGCAGGGGGTGCGATCCTCCAGGTTTCGGGGAATCCTGTTATGCGGGATATTTCTGAAGCAGGCCAATATTCCAAAAATCTTTCGTTGGCACAATCCTTCATTACCATTGGATCTTCGCTGGGCTTCCTTCTGCCTGTTGTTATGTTCCATGCCTTTGGACTGGATTGGAGTATATTATTTCCATTTTTCGCGGGAATTGTTTTGATGGGTATTATATGGATAAATAGTATCCGGATCAGGGAAAGAAGTGACAGTACAGATAACCATGCAACTTTCAGATCATGCTTCAGCCTGCTTAAAAACGGTTATGTATTCATGATGGTTGCGGGCATTTTCATTTATTGTGGCGTTGAAATAGCGATGAGTGCTCATGTACCTATACTGCTAAAAGAGAAGTTTAACGTTTCCGTAGAGAAGATGGGACTATTGATCAGTTGGTCGCTTTTTTACTTACCCATACTATCGGGAAGGTTTTTGGGTTCGTGGATTATGTCGCGGATAACACCAAAACGGCTATTGCTGCTTACCGTTTTGTTCTCGCTCCTCGGGTTTGGTTTGATTTTCAGTAATTCATTTGTTTTGACGCTGATCGGGATTTTTTTTGTAGGGCTTGGATTTGCAAATATTTTCCCGCTTATATTTTCGATAACCATAGACTACATGCCTGGCCACACCAATGCATTATCCGGGTTGATGGTATCGGCCATTATAGGAGGTGCCTTTATTCCTCCCGTGATGGGGATGGTTGCCGACAGCTTCTCTATCCAAATTGCTTTTATTGTGCCTGTTTTATCTATCCTCTATTTGCTGTGTGTGGCAATTGTTAATAATGTAAACATCAGTAAAACAGGAGTGTAATGACTTGAGAAAGCTCCGGGCAGAGCTCCCGTCACGTTGAAAAGCTGAACTATTTTGAATGGCAGGATGAGTTTATTGTATTTTAAAAAGTAAGTAATATCAATGATAATTAAAAAGGTACCTGTTAGTGCAGCATTTGCAGGATTTGGAGAAGTGAATTCTCCTATGCAATTAATCAGGGAGAGTTGTTCAAGAGCGTTGGAGGAAATAAGGTCTCTGGGATTTGAAGTAATAACAACCGAAGTAATTACAGATGACCCTAAAGGACTTGATGTTAAGCGGGCGATAAGACACTTCGAAAAAGAAGACTTCGATGTGCTGATTATTTGCCTTGCCGGCTGGATCCCATCCCATGCTGTTATTTCCATTACAAATGAATTTAAAGACAAGCCAATGATCTTGTGGGGGCTTACAGGGTATATGGAAAACGGACGCATGGTAACAGCGGCAGCGCAGGCCGGTACAACTGCACTCCGGAAAGTATTTGATGATCTTGGATATAAGTTCCGGTACATTTATAACACCTTTGGAAAACCTTCTCCCCTGGAAAAAATAAAAAGTTTTGGACTCGCGGCATCCGCTGTAAGATCAATTGGGAATACGAAAGTGGGTATGATGGGATTTCGCGACATGAAACTTTACAATACACTCTACGAAGGGATTTCCTTAAAAGCTACCATTGGTACAGAGATAGAATTTTTTGAAATGCTGGAAATGCTTCAACTGAGTGAAAGTGTTGCAGAAGAAGAGGTGCTGAGCTTATGCCAGAAAATTAAACAGCAGTGGGATTTTATTAAACCCGTTGACGATGACTTTTTGAAAAAGGGAATTGCCTATTACCTCGCCATTAAGAAAATCGCTGAAAATAATCATTTCGATGCCATCTCGCTAAAAGATGTAGATGGGATGAAAAAAATCCTGAATTTTCCTCCTGCGTTAATCTTCATGCTTCTTTCTGATGAAATGAAATTATGCACCATTCCCGAAAATGATGTAATGGGTGCTGTTACCCAATTGGTTGTTAAACATCTTACCGGGCAATGCGCCGCTTATCTGGAATTTTATGAGTTCTTTGAAGAGAGTGTGCTGATGGGGGTGCCCGATTTTGTTCCCTCTGAAATTGTGAATGGAAAAGTAAAAGTTACCCGGGCAGCATTTGGCGGGATAAGCGGCGGGTTGTTAAATATTTCAGATATTAAGGCCGGACCGCTTACAATAGCAAGGCTCTCCAATACCGCAAACCAATATACGATGCATATATGTACGGGAGAAGGGAGATTTAGACCCTGGGAGGAAGCAGGATGGGATCGGCCGGCACCCCAACTCCCGAGCCTTGAGATATTCCTTGATACTCCCGTGGAAGAGTTTGCCCAGAAAATTTCAGGGCAGCACTACATCATTGTTTACGGAAATCACATCCGGGAGCTGACAGATTTTTGCTATTTAAAAAACATCAACGTAGTATAACCGCGGAATATGAAGAAATATGATATTGTTATTGCGGGATACATCTGCGTTGACCTGATCCCTGAGTTTAAAAGGGATAAACCAGTTGGTAATATCTCCGAACTTTTAAAGCCGGGCAAACTAATAGAAATTGACGGACTCAGTTATACACCGGGAGGCGCTGTGGCAAATATGGGGATGGTCATGAAAAGATTCTCTAAAAATGTTTTTCTGAATGGATTGATCGGGGATGATCTAATCGGAAAGATCGCCCTTATGTATTTGAACCATGCTGATATTGTAACCGGCGTGAAAGTAATGAAAGGCGAAGGAACAGCTTTTGGATTTGTAATTGCGCCTCCGGGTATTGACCGCATTTTTCTCGAATCGCCGGGCTGCAGTCACTTATTTGATATAAGGCATATTGATTTCGATGTTGTTGCACAAAGCAGGTTGTTTCATTTCGGCTATCCTCCACTGTTAAAACAGTTTTATCTGAATGAAGGCGCCCAACTGATTGAATTATTTGCTGTGATACAGGGAATGGGCCTGGTTACTTCGCTCGATCTCAGCCTGCCTGACCCCGAAAGTGAATCAGGTAAAATAAACTGGCCGGAGATCATAAAGCGCGTATTGCCATATATCGACATTTTCGTTCCCAGCCTGGAGGAAGCACTGCAAATAATGATGCCCGATGAATATGCCGCAATGCAATTGACTTCCGGCAATGCCGATATTATTGATCTGGTTACAATCTCGACCATCCGGGAGATCGGAAAACGGATAATTGATGCCGGGGTTAAAATTGCGTTCATAAAAGCCGGTCATCGGGGGGCGTACCTGTTAACGGGTGATGTATCATCCATAAATGAAAAAACAGGTTTCAATTTACAAAAGGAAAGATGGAATGACCAGGAACTCTGGTGTAATGCCTTCCCGATTGATGCTGCAAAAGTAAAAAATGCCTCGGGAGCGGGCGATACCGCATCGGCAGCATTTCTGGCAGCGATCCTCGATGGAGAATACCCTGAACATGCTTTGAAATATGCTGCCATGGCCGGCAGAAACTGCCTGTATTGCACAGATATCTATAGCGAGTTGGACGACTGGGCGCAGATGCGGGAAGAGTTGAAATCGGTATTGGTGAAAATAAGCAACCTAAAGCTGGCTAAATACAATGATTTACCAGACCTGGAAATGGCTGCTAATGAATGGAGAGATCGCTAAAAAATTACTATGAATAAATTAAATACAGCTACAGATTGGTGGAGAGAAAGCGCTGCGAACATCCCCCGGCTGATCACTGAAACGCCAGGTCCAAAATCGCGGATCATGCATGTCAATACCGCCAGGTATATGAAGGGACTTAGTTCACAGGTAAAATTGTTCCCTGTTTGTTTTGAAGAAGGCTCGGGCATTACTTTAACGGATGTGGATGGGAATAAATATCTTGATTTCTCATCCGGGATCTATGTGGCTTCTTTAGGCCACTGCCACCCTAAAATATCAGAGGCTATTTCCTATTGGGCAAAAAGGCTCATGAATGTGCATGATTTTTCCACACCCGTTAAGGAAAAGCTAATGGAAAAGATGGCTTCAATTTTACCGGGAAAGTTAAATGCCATTCAACTGTATTCCGATGGAACTACCGCTGTAGAGGCAGCCATCCGTGCGGCGCGGGCTATCAGCGGGAAACATGAATTTATTTCAGCTTATCGCGATTTTCACGGAAAAACGATGGGTGCGGTAAGCTGTGCACAAATGTATCGGGGGGAAACATTCAGTTATGGACCAACAAGAGCCGCGGGTTTTTATATGGTTCCGCGCCCCGATCCCTACCGTCCGCTTTGGTGCAAAGCAGATGGGGCTATTGATACAGATGCTTATATCCGTTTTTACGAACAATTTTTGGTTGAAGGAACTGTGGGCAACGTTGCCGCATTTGTTTTAGAGCCTGCCCAGGGTTGGGCGGGGAGTATATTCCCGCCAGATGACTTCTTTCCGAAGTTAAAGACGTTATGTGAGAAGCATCATATTCTCCTGTACGATGACGAAGTATTGGCCGGGATGGGCCGTACCGGCGAATGGCTTACCTTAAACCACTGGAGGGTAATCCCTGATATCGTGACCTTTGGCAAATCGTTCGGTAATGGATTCCCGGTTACTGCCATGGTGGTGAGCGAAGAAAATGGGGAGGCGCTTGAAAAGATCTCCGCCTCATCCAGTTATGGAGGTAACCCTATGGCTTGTGCCGCAGCCCTGGCGTCTATAGAAGTGATCGAAGATGAAAATATCCTGGAAAATGTTCGTTCCGTTGGCAATTTTTTTATGGCGCGGATGAAAAAGATGAAAGAAGAGCACCCCATTATCGGAGACGTTAAAGGTAAAGGGTTTTTGCTGGGTATTGAGCTGGTAAAAGATAAAGGCACAAAGGAACCATTTCCCGAAGCCGGAAATCTTGTATATCAAAAAGCTTTCCGAAAAGGATTGGCCTGGATCCCTGCCGGCCATATTCTTCGCATGTCTCCACCGCTTATTATGGATGAAAAATATGCAAAAATGGGGATGGATATTATTGAAGATGCGATTTCGGAAGTAGAAAATGAATTTGGATACCGATACTAATTTAAAATAACTTTTCCCTTGAAACAATACAGGCTCAACAGGCTTTTTAATCCTGTTTCAAACAAATGTTTTGATGTTGCCATAGACCATGGTTTTTTCAATGAGGCAGAATTTTTGAGAGGGATAGAAAACATGAGGTCTGCCGTTGAAATTATCGTCGATGCAGGACCCGATGCTGTTCAATTGACCGTGGGACAGTTGAAATATTTACAGGCAATACCAGGAAAGCAAAAGCCATCCCTCGTGCTGCGCACAGATGTGGCAAATGTTTACGGATCTTCCCTGCCCGCATTCGCTTTCAGCAAAATGATCAGCCGGGCTGTACTCCAGGCTGTACGTGCCGACGCTGTTTGTTTGTGTGTGAATTTGTTTAGCATTCCCGGCGCACCGGAAGTAACAGCGCAATGTATTGACAATATATTGAAGATAAAAGCAGAATCAGATTTGTACTGCATGCCATTAATGATCGAACCACTCGTATTCAGACCAAATGAAGAAAAGGGAGGTTACATGGTTGACGGTGATACCAGGAAAATCGTATCCTTGGTAAGGCAGGCGGTTGAACTTGGCGCGGATATTATTAAAGCTGATCCAACCAATGATATTAACGACTACTATCGTGTTATTGAAATTGCCGGCGCTACCCCTGTCCTGGTAAGAGGAGGGAGTAAAGCCAATGATGAAGAAATTATTGTCCGCACGGCAAAACTAATGGAGCAGGGAGCGAGCGGAATTGTATATGGTCGCAATATAATCCAGCATGCCAGTCCTCCTCTTATTACCAAAGTACTGATGGGCATAGTTCATGGGAAGATATCAACAAAGGAGGGTTCGGATATCCTGCGTACACATCATCTTTCCATCTCCTGAGCAGTTTTGGGGGATATGGATGCTTGTGTTCTTTGTTACTTACACCTTACTTCATCCCGGATACCCATTATGGAACAAAAATATGCAAACAGCGTGTCGCAAATGGGAAATACAGTAGTTTTCCAAACTTAATAATAGCAATAATTTTATTCAATGTTCGGGCATTGAGTTTCCAATTGTAAAGATTATTTTGCTCAGAATCAAAGAAAGTATGAATAAAAGTAAATTACTTTTCCTGACAGGTATAGCTATATCCACTTCCTTTGCCTTTGGACAGGTTAAGCTGTTAAAACCTGAACGGCCCAATGTTCTTTTTATAGCTGTGGATGATCTTAGACCGGAACTCGGCTGCTACGGAAAAGCACATATAAAATCACCTAATATTGACCGTCTGGCAATGTCAGGAGTTATTTTTAACAATGCCTTTGCCAATTATCCTGTTTGCGGGCCATCCAGGGCTTCCCTGTTAAGTGGTATATACCCTGGTAGCAAAAGATTTGTTATCTGGAATTGCTCGCAGGATAAGGATGTTCCGGGAATTGTAAGCCTGCCGATGCATTTTAGAAACAATAATTATCAAACGGTTTCTTTGGGCAAGGTGTATAATAATTTTGAAGATGGAAAAGGGAGCTGGGTTAAAAACTGGCGTCCGGCAGAAACTACCACTAATTGGGATTACCAATCTGAAGAGGGCATCCGAACCTTTGAAGAAAGAAACAAAGAGTGGTATAAAGACCAACGCATTCGCGACAATAACAACCTTCCCCAGAGAGGACCTGCTTACGAAAGCCCCGACGTTCCCGACATTGCTTATGAAGATGGAAGGATCGCCAGCCGGGCCATTGAAGAGTTACAGCATTTTCAAGATAGCAGGGAGCCTTTTTTTCTTGCGGTAGGATTTAAAAAACCTCACCTTCCATTTAATGCTCCAAAGAAATATTGGAACATGTATGACAAGAAGGATATCCAATTGCCTTCGAACTATTTTTTTCCCAGAGATGCTCCGGATGCCGCACGGCTTAACTGGAACGAGTTAAGATTTTTTGCTGGTATGCCTTCTGCGGGTCCTTTGCCCGATACAACTGCCATTAATCTTATACATGGATATTACGCCTGTGTAAGTTATGTTGATGCCCAGATCGGGTTGGTTTTAAATGCACTGGAAACGCTCGGACTGGCGCAAAACACGATCGTAATACTTTGGGGAGATCATGGATGGTTCCTTGGAGAGCATGGTTTCTGGACCAAGCAAAGCAACCTGGAAAAAGGGCCGCACGCACCGTTAATTGTAAAAGTACCCTGGAAAAGCGGAGGGTTAAAGACAGGGGCATTAGTTGAATTTGTGGACATTTATCCTACGCTTTGCGAACTGGCAGGACTAAGTGCACCGGTACATCTCCAGGGAAAAAGTTTTGCCCCGCTTCTTGACAATCCTGATCAGCCCTGGAAGGAATCCATCTTTTACAGGGCCGGAACCGGGGAAACCATTCTGACCACAACCCATGGATATACGGAATGGATCAACCCCGGAACAGGACAGCCTTCCGCACGAATGCTTTATGACCACCGCGTTGATCCTGAAGAAAATGTAAACATAGCCGACAGACCCGAGCATAAAAAACTGATCAAATCACTTCAGGAGCAACTACACCAACATATAAAGACGCGTGATAATTTCTTTATCCCATAATATAATAATGCAAATAATAAGAATTATGAATAAATATTGTACTGCACTCCTGGTTCAGCTTTTTTCCCTGTTTTCAGTTTCGGTTGCGCAAACCGAAGTGTTCAGGATTGGCACCGCAACTAAAATAATCAATAATGAAGTAGGAAATTATGTACAGGGGGCAGGCACCCTTCGCAAGGCTACCCAAATCCGGGATAACCTGGAAGCAAACGCTATGTATTTCTCAAAAGGAACATTCCAGTTATTAATAGTCAGTTGCGACCTGGTGGGGCTTGAATCTTCCTTTGTTGCCCGGCTGAGAGAAGCCATGGGAGTTGCTTCCGGCATTGCTCCGCGCAATATATTAATATCCTGCACACATACGCATGGAGGTCCATCCCTGCTAAGAACAAATTATATAATGCCGGTAGATACCGCATATATGGAACGCCTTCAGAAATGGATGGTGGATTTGGCTTCAGAAGCCGTGAAAGCTGCACGGCCGGGAAAGATCGGGTGGGTGAAAGGGGAAGCGCAGATCGGGTTCAACCGCCGGGTGACCTGGGCAGACGGTACGCATACCATGCATGGTGATACTAAAAGAAAAGACTTTGCCGGGTTGGAAGGACCGGTTGATCCGCAGCATTTAGCCATGTTTGCTTCAGACATGAAAGGCAAACTCTTAGCTGTTTTATATAATAACACAACGCATCCCACCATTTTTTACGGTGCGGGCATATATTCCGCAGATTTTCCGGGAGAAGTAAGAAAGATGATCCGCAACAGGATTAGCAGCGACCTCCCGGTGCTTTTCCTGAACGGGGCCCAGGGAGATATTTCCGTTGAAAATATGCTTGGCCGTCAGCCGGAAACGCCGGAAGAAAAGTTGAAAAGAGTCAGCGAACTGGTAGTCGGCAAAACCATGGAGCTATACAAAAATGTAACCTATGATGATAACCCGGTGCTAAAGCATGACTATCATGATTTAAAAGTCGCCCTTCGTTCAGCATCCGTTGAACAGTTAATTGATGGACGAAGCACATTGGCACGCGTTGATAAAGGAGAAAATGTTGGCGTAATGGAAACGATCCTGGCATACGGAGCTATCCGTTTGCAGGAACTTTATACCAGCAGCCCCTTTGAGATATTGCCGGTACATGCTATTCGCATAGGAGAACTGGCAATAGTGACCCAACCGTGCGAACTATACTGTCAGTTTGGGCTTGATATCAAACGCCGCAGCCCGGCTTCAACCACCGCTGTGGTCGGGCTTACAGACGGGCATGGCGGGTATTGCCCCACTATTTATGGTATACTTGGAGGCGGTTATACCGGAGCTCCCATTTCATGGTGCAGGCTGGAGCCATATGCAGGGTACAAAATTGTTGAAACGGCCGCCAGGTTATTGAATGGATTGTTTAGAGATTAGCGTAACTCCCGGAGTTTTGCTTATTTCAACATAAACCTGACTTCCAAAAGTATTTATTCAGGATGGATACACTTAAAGATAACTGCCGGCTGGTAACTGCTGTAATGATCTGTGCTGTTTTCTGTTCCCAAAGCGGCATCAGTCAGGAAAAGATAGTGTATAAAATGATTGATTCGGTTTCTCTGTCGATGGAGATCTATACTCCAGAGCCGGGGCAGGGTGATCAGCCTGAGAAATACCCGGCAATTGTATTCTTCTTTGGCGGCGGTTGGAACATAGGCGATATTTCCCAATTCCGGCCGCACGCAAAATATTTTACAGAGAGGGGGATGGTAAGTGTTTTGGTGGAATACCGGGTTTCCTCCCGGAATAAATCCACGCCTTTTGAATCGCTGGAAGACGCGAAGTCTGCCATACGGTTCCTGCGTGCGAACGCAGAAAGATTTCACATTGATCCCGACCGGATTGTTGCATCCGGAGGATCCGCCGGTGGACAATTGGCAGCAGCAGCCGCTACCAGCAAAAAGTACAACGACAAAAATGATAATTTAAGCATTTCCGCCAGGCCCAACGCATTGGTGCTTTTTAATCCTGTTATTGATAATGGCCCCGGAGGATATGGATATGACAGGATAGGTGAAGAATACCTTAACTTTTCTCCTTTGCATAACCTGCGGCGGGGCGCTCCTCCAACGATTTTGTTCCTGGGAACCAAAGATGAAGCCATACCGGTAGAGACTGTGCAATACTATAAAAAAGTAATGGAGAAAATCGGGAGCCGTTGTGATTTGCATTTGTATGAGGGGCAAACACATGGATTTTTTAATTTTAAATGGACCAAATATTATAAGAAAACGGTGTTGGAAGCAGACAAATTCCTTATCTCTATCGGATTTTTAAAAGGTGCTCCAACCATCCTGGATCAGTAAAATGTTTCTTGTTACACCGGGAAAAACAGTCTCCCTATAAAACTGGCACAGCTTTACACTGCATTGTCCTGGCAACTCCTTTACACTGTTTGCTTAAAAAAACTACAAAGCATCTGTTGATCTCAAAGCTGATCCTTTGTTGAAGCACACCGCCTTCAATGTGATCATAGCCATAATGGTCGCCTCAAAAAAGACGCTGTCAACTTTCATTATGTTATCAGGGGAACAAGCGTGCAACCTGTCCCGGAGCAGGGAAAGGCATCTATCTCCATTATATAAAAGTGCAAAGGCAATTTTATGCAAACAGAGTGTCATGATTTGAATTTACAGTCGTTTTTTAAATTTTTCTATGAAAGTACATTTACTGGTAAATAGAGGCACTCTAGCCAAAAACCACACAGGTGATCATTCAATCTACTCATCAAAACTTCAGAATTATGGGAAAAGACAAGTATTCCAAAACGTCTGTTATTCTTTCAACCCGGAAATTTTTTATTCGCCGGATACTCTTTTTGGCTTTTTTAATTTGTTTAAAAGTCTCCGTAAATGCACAGGATATTACTGTCAGCGGAACGGTAACGGCCAATACATCAGGCGAACCTTTAACCGGCGTATCTGTAAAGATAAAAGGCACTGCTATCGGCGTATCTACCGATAAAAACGGACAGTTCTCGATAAAGACACCTCAGAACGGGATCCTGGTTATTACTCACGTCGGCTATGAAACTTTAGATATACCCGTGAATAACCGGGAAACGATTGACATTTCTTTGACAAGCACCAGCACTTCTTTGGACGAAGTACTGGTAGTTGGATATGGAACCCAGAAAAAGGTGAACCTGACAGGGGCTGTAGATGTGATCTCAAATAAAAAAATAGAGAACCGGCAATCTCCAACGGTTTCTCAAATTTTACAGGGGCAGTCTCCGGGATTGGATTTTTCACTGGGAGATAATGGTCTTGAACCGGGGGCCTCAATGAAAATCAATATCCGGGGAATGGGTTCGGTAAATGGAGGAAGCCCGTATGTTGTCATTGACGGGTTCCCGGGAGAAATGGATCGCCTGAACCCAAATGATATTGAATCAATTTCAGTGCTAAAAGATGCTGCGGCATCGGCTATTTATGGTGCCAGGGCGCCGTTTGGTGTGATCCTGATCACTACGAAAAGCGGCAAAAGAAATGAAAAGTTATCCATCGCCTACGCAGGTAATATGTCGGTTAACAGCACAGCCAGACTGCCCAAGATGCTCGATTCTTACACATTTGCACGGGTCATTAATGAATTCGGGGTTAATGGCGGCGGACGTACTTATTCAAATGCGGCTATAGACCGGATCATCGCATATCAAAATGAGGACTGGGAGTATTTAAAACAATTTTACCCGGCAGGCGCAACCTATTACGAGTCCATGCCTTTGGCAAACGGTACATGGGGAAACAACCAGGATGCACATGCAAATTATGACTGGTATGATGAATATTATGGCAATAGTTTGAATCAGCAACATAACCTATCCGTAAAGGGAGGATCGAATAAACTTACTTACTATTTTTCATCGGGTTTTACCGGGCAGAACGGAGTGATCAACTATGGCACTGATTCATACAAAAGATACAATATAGCTGGTAAAGTGAAGGCAGCGATCACAGATTGGATGGATATCCGTTACGAAACCCGTTTTATGAAAAGTGTCAGGGAGTTCCCCAGTATGCCCGTAGGCATGCCTTATAATTATATGTTTTTTCACGTGATGAGAACGGTGCCAACCCAGGCTAAGTATAACGGTTTTGGTACTTATAGTATACAATCAAAAATCCCATTTGTAGAGGATGCGGGCACCAGCGAGCATACCACAACAGAAAACTGGCACATTCTGGCAACAGAGCTGCGGCCTGCTAAAGGATGGAAGATCTATGGCGAATTTGCGTATCAGTCTACAGGTATTGTTGAGTCTGACCGACAACTGGCTGTTTATACTAATTTAGTAGATGGCAGCTTATCCCCTTTTGCCGGTTCCCTTCCAAGCAGTATTACACAAAGCCATCATAACCTCTCCTATTGGACAACAAATATTTACACCTCCTATGATCTCAATGTGGGTAAACACAACATGTTGCTTATGGCAGGAACACAGTTTGAACTAAATCAAATTAACCAGCTTACCGCTTCCAAGACCAATTTAATCGTTCAATCAGTACCTTCTTTAGAAACGGCCAATGGAAGCTTATCAGCCGGTGAAAACCTGGAACATTGGGCAACCCAGGGATATTTTGGAAGGATAACGTATAATTTTAATGAAAAATACCTTTTCGAAGCCAATGCGAGGTATGATGGTACTTCAAGATTTAAAAAGGAGAACCGCTGGGGATTTTTCCCGTCTTTTTCCCTCGGATGGAATGTAAACAAAGAGGATTTCTGGAAAGGAATGGCGAATGTGGTGAACACCTTTAAGCTGAGAGGATCATGGGGGCAACTGGGTAATCAACAGGTGGCTTCCTACCAGGACCTGGCATTGATCCCCTTGCAATCGGGGCAATTGAACTGGCTGTTTAATTACGGCGCTGCAAGGCCGTTAGGCTATACCTCTACTCCAAGCCTGGTAAGCCCTGACCTGACCTGGGAAACCGCCACCACAAAAAATATCGGGTTGAATACAGGATTTCTGAACAACAGGTTACAACTTGACTTTGATGTATTTGAACGTGTTACAAAAAATATGATCGGACCTTCGGAGCCGCTTCCGGGGATACTGGGAGCATCTGTACCCAAATCTAATAATGCAACATTAAGAACGAGAGGATGGGAAGGTGCTATAAGATGGAACAGCGAGATCAAAAGATCGGGGCTGTCTTATTTTGTTTCCTTTAATATGGCTGATGCGCAATCTGTTGTACTGGATTATCTTAATCCTACCGGGATCGTTACGGATTGGTATGCCGGTAAAAAAGTGGGAGAAATATGGGGGTATACAGCCAATGAACTGTTCAGATCACAAGAGGATGTAAACAGCTATTTAAGCCGCACGGATCTGTCCTTTATTTATAATACCTGGAATCCGGGCGATTTGAAATACCTGGATACGAACGGCGACGGGAAAGTAAACAACGGTACCAATTCGATCAATAACCCCGGCGACATTTCGGTAATTGGAAATAATACGCCCAGGTATCAATATGGATTAAGCGCAGGATTTGAATATAAAGGCTTTGACTTTTCTTTTCTGATCAAAGGCACAGGGAAAAGAGATTATTTTGTTACCAGTAATACCACGGTTTCGAATTACGCTTACTGGGGCATCAATACCTGGTTGCACACAGGGCTTACAACCGAGCATCTGGATTATTTTCGCGATAAGCCCGGAGATGAATATACCGGGTTGTATGAGGGCGATGCAAATATTAACCTCGATGCTTTCTGGCCAAAAATGTATATACAGGCCGATCAGAATCATAAAAACAGGCAGCCTTCCTCCCGCTATTTACTGGATTTATCCTATGCCAGGTTACAGAACGTACAGTTGGGTTATAATCTGCCGCAGTCGCTTCTGAAGAAGCTCCGGATACAAAAAGTAAGGATGTATATCTCAGGTGAAAATTTATTAACAATCACCAACGCAATCAAACCAATAGACCCTGTTGCTCTGGGAACCAGCTTCACCTTGGGAGCTACTTATCGCACGGATAAAATGGTTTCCTTTGGAATAAACATTACATTATAAATGTTTAATGCTTTTTAAAACTACAGTTATGAAAAAACTAAAAATAGTTATACTCTTTTTTATATTTTGTGCATGTAAAAACGATTTTTTAGATCGTCCTCCTTTGGATCAGATTGGCATTGACAGTTATTGGAAAACAGCCAAGGATCTTGAAAATTATGTTATTCAATTCTATCCCACATTTCCTTCACATAGTTTTTGGCAATTTGGATATGGTTATTCAATCAAAAATGCAGATAATGCGATAGAAGGAACGCCTAACACCATATTAAATGGTGAGAGAGGAGTTACCGGAGGCCGGTGGACGAGCGAATGGTCGAATATCCGGGGAGTCAACATTTTTTTGGATAATTATCAGCAATGCAAAGATAATTTTGAATTATATAAACACTTTTTGGGGGAAGCTTATTTCTTCCGGGCATGGTACTATTTTGAATTGGTTAAAAAATATGGCGGTGTACCTTGGGTTTCAACGGAATTACTGCCCACCTCCGGGGAAGAATTAATGCGTCAACGCGACCCGAGAACGGTGGTTGTTGATTCGATATTGGCCGACCTGGATCATGCCATTGAAGTACTTTCCCTCAGATCAAAATATGGCAATAACCGGATCAGCAAAGAAGCTGCCCTGGCCTTTAAAACCAGGATTGCCCTTTATGAAGGAACATGGCAAAAATATCATGCGGGAACAGCTTTTGGGACCCAGGGTGCTAACGCCGGCAAGTATTTCCAGGCTTGTGTTAATGCAGCCGAAACGTTAATGAGTGGAAATTATCAGGTTGGCATTTATAACAATTATTATACGCTGTTTGGACTGGACAACATGTCTTCCGCAAATGAAATTTTGCTTTACAGGGCTTATAACATCAAAGATGGGGTGTCTAATGATGTTCAGTACCAGACCACCTTCCAACCTTTCGAAGTAGGCGTTACCTGGTCTTTGATCTCAAATTATCTAGACAAAAACGGGCAACCATACGATTATAGTGAGCTGGCGTCAACGACCAAAGGAAATGCCTTTTTAACGAAAATAGCACAGGATGTTGATCCCAGGTTTCATGCTACCGTATGGACACCCGGGGATGTGGTATCGGTAGCAAGGACGCAGTTTTTTGGAAAACCATCGGTTGACCAGGTAGGTGCATGGCTTAACCCAACCGGGTTCCAGTTAAAAAAATGTTCTAATCCCAATTCTCCGGGTGCAGGCTCTACAGGCGGAGGAAACAGCGAAACCGGTTATATTCTTTTTCGCTATGGAGAGGTTTTGTTAAACTATGCCGAAGCGTTGTATGAATTAAACGGAAATGTTGCCACTAACGCTTTGAATCAGTTACGTACAAGGGTCGGCATGCCGGGTTTTGTTGTTCATCCGCAGAGTTCGGATCCGAATTGGACAGACTATGGATATCCTGTTTCCGACGCATTGTATGAAATAAGAAGAGAAAGAAGGGTTGAGCTGGCGCTTGAGGGCTTCAGGGAAGATGATTATAAGCGGTGGGCAGCCCATGCGTTGTTCAAGGGAAAGCGGCCTAAGGGGTATCCTTTTGACCAAAATGAATTCCCGGCCTACCATCCCCCACTGGATGAAAAAGGCTTGATTGATTATTTTAAAAACTTTTTGCCGAATGGCTATCAATTCAAGGAGAACCGGGATTATTTAAGCTCGATACCGGCAGAAGAATTAAATTTAAATCCTAATTTAACGCAAAACCCGGGTTGGTAGTTATTGGCTGAATATTGGCATTTGCAGCAGTCGTTTACGTTTATGCTGAATACCCGGTGTATTGTTAACGAATTAAATTGTTATCATTTCCCTAATAACAGACGACTATCAGATCAAATATATGGAAACCCTATTCCGGGTAGATACTATCCCTATCCGGAATTTTTATACTATAAAAAATGAGAAAAAGAAGTTACAGGCAATATTCAATTAAGTAGTTTTTAACTGATCAAATTTTAGAAGCATTAATGATGTGTTCAAAGATAAATTGAAGAAGTTTATAATAAAGAAATTAAGAAGTCAATGAACAACAGACTGGTATATCTAATTGTAGTATTGTTTTCATCGGGCACCCTATTTTTAAGCCCCTTAAGCGCTCAGATATTGCCCTATAGAAATTCTGCTTTGAAGGTAGAGGACCGGGTAAATGACTTATTAAGCCGGATGACCATTGAGGAGAAAGTCAGGCAAATGTTGAAACTTGACCTCGCTGATCTTAAACAGGACGAAAAAGGAAACATTACCAGGGAATCGTTAGAAAAATTATTTCAGGGTGAGAGTATCGGTTGCCTTGATCCTGTGATTGCTGATATTGATCGTATTGCCCGTTTTTCAGAAGCTGCCGATCAGTATCTCAGGAAAAATACCCGGTTGGGGATCCCCGCCATCCAGGTAGACCTGGGAGGAATTCACGGGCAGTTGGCTCATGGCGCAACCAATTTTCCTCAATCAATCGGGCAGGGAAGCACATGGAATCCGGGCCTGATAAAAAAGATGGCAGAGGTTATTGCTTACGAAGCCGGTTTAACCGGGTGCGACCAACTCTTTGCCCCCTTGTTTGATGTAGGAAGAGATCCCCGGTACGGAAGGATTGAAGAATGCTTTGGGGAAGACCCCTACCTGGTTGCCGAAATGGGGAAGGCGTTCGTAATCGGGTTACAGGGCGATCCAAAAATAACAAAAGCATATATCCCTGAAGGCCATCTGATCAGTACGGCAAAACACTATGTGGCGTATAGCACTCCCTCTGCCGGAATAAACATTGCACCTGTTGAAGTGGGTCCAAGAGATTTGCGGTCACTTCATTTATATCCCTTTGAAAAAGCGGTCAGGGAGGCAAATGTATATGCTGTAATGCCCGCATACAATGAAGTAAACGGTATTCCTGTTCACGCAAACGGGTACCTGCTGAAAGATATACTGCGGAAAGAATATGGCTTTAAAGGGTATGTCTTTGCAGATTACGGCGCAGTGAGCATGTTACAAACCTTCCACAAGATCACCGGCAGCAAAAAAGAAGCGGCCATACTGGCTCTTAAAGCAGGGGTTGACCAGGAAGGTGCTGATTACGCTTATTCAGAGTTGATCGCACTGGCAAAAAATGATAAAGAAATTGCGGGATTGGTGGACGAAGCAGTAAAAAATATTCTTACGGTTAAGTTCAGGGCAGGGTTGTTTGACAAGCCATATTTTGTACCTAAAAGACTATCAGATCTTGTTCATACAAAGGCATCGGTCAGGCTCGCCCGTGAAATTGCTGAAGAATCTGTTGTATTGCTAAAAAACCAGGATAATTTATTACCGCTCAGGCTTCCGCAGCTAAAATCAATTGCTGTTATCGGTCCCAATGCAAACCAGGTGCAATACGGAGATTACAGCATTTCAAAAGAGAACTCCACCGGTGTTACTGTTCTCGAAGGCATAAAAAATATTACAAAAGGTAAGATCAGGGTGAACTATGCCAGGGGTTGCGGTATCACAAGCTTAGACAGCAGCGGCTTTAAAGAAGCGGTTGATGCGGCACAAAATAGTGATGTTGTTGTATTGGTGATTGGAGGATCGAGTATGTCTTTATCGGGTGTTGGATGGGGTGAACTGGCCGACCAGGGAGGATATCCAACCTGCGGGGAGGGATATGACAGGTCTGAATTAACGCCTCCGGGAATTCAACCTGAACTGATCCGGGCCATAAGTAAAACGGGCAAACCTGTTATACTGGTGATGGTCCATGGCCGGCCCTATAGTATCCCCTGGGAAAAGGAACACATTCCGGCTATTCTTGACGCCTGGTACCCGGGAGAAGAAGGGGGTAATGCCGTTGCCCGGATCCTATTCGGAGAAGTCGTCCCTTCAGGAAAACTTACCGTTTCTGTTCCCCGGAGTGCGGGGCATTTGCCTGTATTCTACAATTACAAACCTTCCGGAAGGGGAATTTACCACAAACCCGGTGCTCCAGGCAATCCGGGAAGGGATTATGTATTTTCACCCACCGATCCTTTATTTCCCTTTGGCTTTGGGTTAAGCTACACCCAATTTGAATATTCTGATCTGAAGATAAAGCAAAAAAGATGGAAAGAAACAGATACTATCGAATTAACGGTGCAGGTTAAAAATACCGGTTCTGTAGCGGGGAAAGAAGTAGTTCAGGTATATATAAATGATAAAATAAGCTCCGTAACAACTCCGGTTAAAGTACTGAAAGGGTTTAAAAAAATAGAGATACATCCATCAAAAACTGCCACGCTCAGTTTTTCAATTCCATGCAACGAGCTTGGTCTTTGGGATAAAGACATGAATTACACCATTGAACCCGGCGAGTTTGAAATTATGATCGGGGCGTCGGCGGAGGACATCAGACTAAAAGATACAATCCATATTACAAATACATAGGCAATTCCTAAGGTATTACCGGTATTAAAACCGCAAAAAGCTTTTCAATACTAAAACAAAACAGAACAATGAATATGTTGTTCCCGGTGAATCATTTTTTTTTGTTGGTGGGAATCCTTTCCACACTTTCTTTTGGGAATGCTTCAAAAAAAGCTGTAAAACAGCCTAACCTGCTTTTTATCTTCCCTGATCAATTTCGTGCCCAGGCAATGGGGATCATGAAAGAGGATCCTGTAAAAACCCCCTGTATCGACAAGTTGGCCGAAGAGGGTATCGTGTTTGTCAATGCGGTAAGCAACCGCCCGATATGCTCTCCCTACAGGGGAATGCTGATGACCGGGAAGTATTGCTTTTCAAATAATGTTTTGACAAACTGTAATACGAGCACCCGTAAGTTTCAAAATTTTTTACATGAAAATGAAACCTGTTTTCCCGATGTTTTGAAAAGTAACGGATATGCTTGCGGCTATATAGGAAAATGGCACCTTGATGCTCCGAAAGGACCGGATGTTGACGATTGGAGAAATAGTATATGGGACGCATACACACCGCCGGGGGAAAAAAGGCATGGCTTTGATTTCTGGCACGCTTACGGATGTTACAACGAACACCTCAACCCTTATTACTGGGTAAACGATTCGCCGGTAGAAGACACTTTGTTTGCCGGGAAATGGTCGCCGGAGCACGAAGCGGATGTGGCGGTAGACTTTATAGGGGCTAACACAGGTAAGCCCTGGGCTTTATTCATTTCGATGAATCCGCCCCACAGTCCGTACGATGCAGTTCCCGAAAAATATAAAAAAATATACAAAGATATCCCCGTTAAAAAGCTATTAAACAGGCCTAATGTCCCCGAGGGAGAACAAGGTGATGTTGCCCGGCAAAGTGTGGCCGATTATTTTGCCTGTGTAACGGGCGTGGACGAACAGATCGGACGGATATTGAAAGCACTGGAAGCCAGCGGGCAGGCAGAAAATACAATAGTGGTGTTCACTTCGGATCATGGTGAAATGATGGGAAGCCACGGGCTTATGGCCAAAGTAGTTCCTTACGAAGAATCATTCCGTATTCCTTTAGTGATCCGTTGGCCCGAAAAATTAAAACCTGGAACAAGCGATTTGCAAATCAGTGTGCCGGATATGATGCCTTCCCTCCTTTCTCTCATCGGACTTGAGCAACAAATACCCCCTGGTGTTGAAGGACAGGATCTGTCGGGATACTTCTTGGGCAAAAAGGCCGGAGCCCCTGAGTTTACGCTTTATCTGCTTTGTAACCCCTGGAACGCACTGGGGGGAATGCGGGGGTTGAGAAATGATCGTTACACATTTGTAATGCAACGGAATAATGAAGGCAAAGAAACAGGGGCCTTACTGTTCGATAACAAATCCGATCCTTTTCAACTGAAGAATATAGCAAGTGAACAGCCTGCGCTGGTTAATCAATTTAAAAAACAGGTTTTTGATAAAATAAAAAATATAAATGATCCATGGGTCATTTACGGCAACTAGCCGATCTGCAAATGCAATTCGATAACAATTTGAAATATGCGGATATGAATAAAAATATCAGTTACACCGATGTATCTGGATTTAATGATTGCAAAAAATTGTATGCCAGGGCGGCTTACTTTTTTATTTTTTTCCTGATGATGGCTTTTCATGTACAAGGACAGGGAGATTCGGTAAGTGCTAACAAAAATGCGCAAAGCCGGGAAAGAAAAACAATTCCTTATACCCTGCCCTGGGACGATATGCCTATTGACTTATCTTTTATTTATAAGAGTGAAAAACCTGCGGGAAAACATGGTTATTTAAAAGTAAAAGCTGATAAGTTCGTTTTTGAAGATGGTACAGAAGCAAGGTTTTGGGGGACGAATTTTAACAGTGCCCAGATCTTTCCGCCACACGAACACAGTAATAAAGTAGCAAAACGTTTGGCAAAGGTAGGGATCAATATTGTTCGGTTACACCAGATGGATGCGGAATGGTCTACCCCGAATATTTTTCAGTTTAACAAAGGAGAAAACAAACCAAACACTCAAAGTTTTGATCCCGAAAGTTTAGACCGCCTTGATTACCTGATCTATTGCCTGAAACAGGAAGGAATCTACATTTATATGGATTTGCTGACTTACAGGCGGTTTAAAACAGGTGATGATGTTGAAGCAGCTGATCAATTGGGTGATGCGGCCAAGCCCTATTCCACTTATAACAGAAAGTTGATCGAATTGCAGAAGCAATTCAATTACCACCTATGGACGCATATAAATCCTTATACAAAACTGGCCTATAAAGATGACCCGGCAATAGTGCTTACGGAAGTTACTAATGAAAATGATCTGTGGACACAAGCAGTGGCGCTCGAACCTTACAGAAGTGAGTTGGAAAAAACGTACAGGAGCTGGGCAGCTAAAAAAAAGATCAGGATAGATAAAGACAAAGTGCAATTTAACAACCACCAAAAAGATATTAATATCACTAATTTTTTCGTAGACATTACCAAAGCGTATTATAGAGAGATGATCCAACATATGCGGGAGATAGGTGTAAAAATACCTATTGCCGGAACCAACTGGACAAGGAACGCAGCTCATTTGTCTGCACAATTAGAAGGTGATTTTACGGACAGCCATACTTATACAGCAGGTGGTGCCGGATGGCGGGACAGAGATGGAGAATTCGGAAATAAGCCAAATATTGGCTCAACCAATAATTTATTGCCGGTTTTGGCATTTTACAGGGTGCAGGGTAAACCTTTCTTTATATCTGAATGGGACAACCCGTGGCCCAATGAATGGAGGGCGGAAAGTTCCGTTTTTTTGGCAGCGGCAGGATCTTTCCAGGGATGGGGTGGTTTTGCCATTCACACTTACAGATATTCTGCAGACGAAAATGTAGACATGATCGGTAAACCGATAACCGGCGGTTCTATTGGCGGAATATATTACAGGGGGGGAGTATTCGATACCTTTAATGACCCCGCTAAATTTGGACTGTTCTACCATGCGGCACTTATCATGAGAAGGGGGGATGTAAGGCCGGCAGAAAAAACTGTAAATATCAAATGGGACAATCCTTTTGCAGTTAGCGGAAAAGCCCTCCTGCTTGCGGCAGAAAAACACAGGGTGGAGAGCATTCTTCCGGGAATGCCCCCTGGAGGCGATAAATTAGTAACAGCTGATGCGACAGTTGTTAATGTAGAGGGCGGCGAAGTACTTTCAGACACATATGAACTTTACCGGAACTTAAATAGAAGGATTGGTTGGATAGATTCTCCGAATAGCAAGGTAGTTTATGGATTTGTAGGAGAAAATGGAATATTGTCACTAACTGATTTTAAAGTTGATGTAAAAACCGATTTTGCTACGATCGCCATTAGCTCGCTTACCAACGATCCTATTAAACGATCAACAAACATGCTACTGACGGCGATTGGCAGGGCTGAAAACACAGGCAGCCTGTATAATGATAATCGAACAAAGCAATTGAATCCCGGGCAGGGACCTATTCAGATAGATATTATTGAAGCAACAATCCAGATCAAAACAGATAAAAAAAACCTGCGCGTAATGTCTATTAATCCACAAGGATTCATAACCGGCTATATTCCATCCACGTATAAAGAAGGAGTTTTTAGTTTTGAAATTGGGAAGGAATTTCAATCCATGTATTATTTGATACAAAGCCTTTAGCCGGTTTTGAGAAGCAATTAAATAAGATTGACATTGCCAATGCTTGAGGAGCTTTTTAAAAAATATTGTGGGGTAGGAGATACACCTGTAATGCAGAAAGGAAAAAACACACTTCGACACCTCAGTGCCTGCACGCGAGACTAGGGTAACGGTAACGGGCACAGGCATTTTTTTAAACAATAAATAATCCTTTAAATAAAAAATCATGGCCTATTTAATTAAAGCGGAATCACAAGCCAGGATACATAAAGTACAGGAATTATTGGCGGCAAACAAGCTGGATATTGCCCTTGTTTATTATGATGAATTCAACATCGGCAATGGCTGGTATCTCACGGGCTGGTGCCCCCAGTTTGAAAGCGGTGCGGTGCTGGTGCCCGGGCAGGGCGAACCCATGATCTTGGGAGGACCCGAAAGCGAACCTTTCGCCAAACTGGACAGCATGATCACCGAGACCAGGAACTTTACCGTTTTTATGGTACCGGATGAAGAATATCCCAATGCCACGATCATTGATTTTAAAAAGTTATTTGAAGAGTTGACCGGCAGGCTGGGTAAAATCAAACGCGTTGGGCTGGTAGGTGCAGGACGAATGCCTGCCGCAGGTTACCAGCAGATAGTGGAAGGCTTCAGCGGGGTTGAGCTGGTGGACATCACCGATGCGTTTGTGCGGCTGCGTTATATAAAATCGGAATGGGAAAGACAGCAAATACGTGCCGCTTTTAAACTCGCCGATGCCGCCTATGATGCCATGAAAGCAAAAACAGCAAAAGGAGTATCCGAAATCGAGGTGGCGGCAGCAGGCGAATACGCCGTGAGAAGCCGCAGTGCCAGCGGCTTTGGATTTGGAACGATCGTGGGCAGCGGGGCGCGTTCCAATGCCGTGGTGCCTACAGCCAGTTCAAAATTATTGGAAGACGGAGAACTGGTAATGATCGGCATCTCTCCCAAAGTAAACGGGTACGCGGGTGTGGTGGGAGATGTGTTTGCTGTTTCGGGCAGCTATACCCAAAGACAGCAGGTCGCCATAGACCATCTTAAAGAGGCTTTCAGGCGCACTAAAGCAGGTCTGGCAGCAGGAAAGACCGGCAAGGAATTAGATGCTCCCGCAAGGGCCTATTTTGAGGAGCAGCAACTGTCGCAATACCTGGTCTGTCCCTTTGTGCACACCATTGGTCTGCACGAAGCAGAATCTCCTTTTTTCGGACCTCACAGCAATGATGTGCTGGAGCCGGGGATGATGATATGTGTTGACATCAGCTTTTTCGGACATCCCGAGTTCCATGGGTTACGTATTGAAACCGGCTACGAGGTTACAGCCGGTGGTGTCATTCCTTTAAGTCCCCGTATGGACGCTCATTTTCTGGATCATTAAAAAAGGACCATGAATCAATTGCAAAACGAAAATACAGCGCCATTTGATGTTGTGCTTGGCTTCGATATGGAAACCGATATCGGATCCTATACCACCTTTTATGATGGTGTGCAAAAAGGAACGGATCCTATCCTTGATATTTTGAAGAAGCACAATATCCCGGCAACTTTTTACTGGACAGGTCATGCGGCGATGCACAACCCGGAAATGGTAAAGAAAGTGAAAGGCGCCGGTCATGAAACAGGCTGTCACGGGTTGCTCCATGAAACCCTTGGGGATCCCATCTTTCCCTTGCCCAACAATTGGCCCATTCTTCCATATGAAGTGGAAGGAAGATTAAAGGATGCTACTAAGATTATCTCTGACATCACAGGCGAGCAACCGGTTAGTTTTCGCTGCCCCCGTTTGTGGGGCAGCACCCGGGTGGTGAATGTGCTGGAGTCGCTGGGCTATATTTCAGACGCGTCGTTACCGCTTTATTATTACGGCGAGCCTGTTGTTCCCTACCATCCTTCAGCGGATGACTGGACAAAAAAAGGAACCATGAACATTGTGGAGATCCCCAACTTCTGCGACCTGGAAATGAAAAGCAATGATCCCTATCAGCGCGACCGTGATCAATGGCCGCTCTTCAGAACAAAGTCTGCCGCTGCTGTAATGGAAAAAGCGGAAAGCTTCCTGCGCTATGTATCCGCTAAGGGAGAAAGACCTGTGCTCTGCTTTTATTTCCACCCCTGGGAGTTTTATCCCATGCCGCAGGGAGCAATGGATTTCGGGGAATGCATGGTCACCCCCTTACCTTTTATCGTAGAAAACTGCGGACCCGAAGCCATTACGCAGCTTGATGCCCTGTGTGGTTTATTACTTGACCGTGGGGGACGCTTTATAACCGCCGGAGCGCTGGCACGGGAATTCAAAGAAAACAAATGAACACATGACCAGGAAAGCTTTTGTAATTCATGCAAAAAAGGGAAAGATAGAGGAATATATCCGTCATCACAACCCCATATGGCCGGAACTAAAAGAAGTGCTCAAAGCGCATGGCGTGTTTAACTATTCCATTTTTTACAGGGAGGGATCACAACAACTTTTCGGCTACCTGGAGGTGGAAGATGAAGCGCTTGTTGAAAAGCTCGCCGAGCAGCAGGTATGCCGGCGCTGGTGGTTACTGATGACCTCGTTCCTGGAATGTGAAAATGAAAGCAGCACAAAAGCCAGGGAAGAAATGCTGACAGAAGTTTTCCACTTACAATAACTAAGCAATGCATATCAATGATCTGCTGGCAGCTTTTGATAAAGCCGGCAAAAGAACCCATTTTATTGGCAACCACACCGCAGGTGTGCTTGTTGCGCCGGATATGGAAGGGCGGCTTTTTACTGTTTGGAACGGGGAGGTGGTCAACCGGGTAAACTTAGATGCCATCCGTTTTCATAGCGACCAAAATACCTACCATAATCCCGGAGGGGATGTGTTATGGCCTGCACCGGAAGGAACCCTCATGGGCTACCAGTATCCTACCGGCAAATGGAGAGTGGCTCCGGGTATACGGTTTGCCCGCTACCAGGTGAAGCAAAGTGGAGAAGGCAGCGCCCTTGCAGAAGCGGAGATCGACCTCGTGAATAACAAGGGCATAGGGCTGGCTGCATTATTTGGAAGGGATATCCGGGTAGCCGGGGATGAAAATAAGCTTATCGTCAATGTAAAAGAGTCTATCACCTATATAGGAAAAGATATTTTACATTCTTCCGAAGCCATTATCGCGCCCTGGTCGCTATGCCAGTTTGATACGGATCACAGGGGAAAAGTAACCTTCCCCTGCAGTGATCCGGCGGAGTTGTGGGATCTGTACAGCGAAACCATTGCAGGTGAGTGCCTGCTGCGCAATGAAATGATGGAAGTGCCGGTAGACGGGAAGAAAAGATTCCAGGTAGGGTTGTCGCCTTCGGTTCCCTGGATCGCATTTCATCATGCTCAGCAGGGGTTGGTCGTAAAACGAACGGCGAAAAAAATTGATCCGGCTCATGCTTACATTGATATACGCGATGCGGATCCCGGATGTCAGCCAGATGCCCGTGGCGTTAAGTTCAGCATATACAATGATAATTCAGGATTTATGGAAATTGAAGCTGTAGGAGGGTGCCCCCAAATAATAGCGCCGGGAACGGTGCTGTCCTTAGAGGTGGAAACCAGCTATGGGCTAATATAAGATTCCAATTGATGATCTGTTCTCTAATACAAACTGCCACTGGATGCATTTCAAATTTTCGTATCGTGTGTTATCTCGTGGGCGGTGTCTTCACCGCCCACGGCAAACCCACACTGGCTGGTGTCTCACCAGCCAGCGACAATTGGAATGCACCCACTGCCACCTGCAATAACCGGCTGTAATATTTATTTATGGAGCAAATACTCGGCATTATTTACCATTCGATAGGAGGATTTTCTTCCGCAAGCTTTTATGTTCCCTATAATAGCGTGCGTAAATGGTCGTGGGGCACTTACTGGATCGTACTGGGGTTTGTGGCATGGATGATCATGCCCACCATCGGGGGACTGATTACCTCTCCGGCCTTATGGGAGATACTTTCCGCCAGTGCTTTCAGCGCTAAAGCCTGGACCTATATATATGGCTTCCTGTGGGGCTTTGGCGGATTGTTAGCCGGGCTGGGGTTACGATATCTTGGTCTTGCCCTGGGGCAATCCATTTGCCTGGGTGTTTCCGCTATTGTAGGCACCATCATTCCGGCGGTGATGCAGGATAAAATTGCACTGCTTTTTACTACTGCTTCCGGAGCGGTGATATTAACCGGGTTTATCATTTGCATAGCCGGTGTAGCCTGTTGCGGCTATGCCGGCATACTCAAAGACCGCATGCTTTCCGATGCCGATAAAAAAGCTTCCGTAAAAGAGTTTTCCGCATTCAAAGGGTTTATCATGGCGCTGATGGGCGGCGTATTAAGCGCCTGTATGGCCTTTGCTATAACAGCAGGGGCACCCATAGCCCGGCAGGCGGCACTAATGGGCACCGACTCGGTATTTGTGAACATTCCTATTTTCGTGCTGGCGCTTGCCGGCGGCTTCACTTCCAATCTTATCTATAATCTTATCACCAGTGTTAAAAACAAAACCTTTGGCGATTATACTATAAAGCCCCCAAAGACGCTTGCCCGCAATTATTTCCTTGCTTTCCTGAGTGGCTTGATGTGGTATGGTCAATTCTTTTTTTATGGGATGGGCGCTACCAAAATGGGACAGTATGATTTTGCCAGCTGGAGCATTCATATGGCTTCCATCATCATCTTCAGCAACCTGTGGGGTATAGTATTAAAAGAGTGGAAGGCGGTCAGCAAAAAAACACGGTTCTACCTCTGGCTGGGCATCATCGCTTTGATACTTTCCGTTGTGTTGATCGGGGCGGGTAATAATATGGCGGGTATTTGAGTAACAGGCGCATCGCTGGATATATGTTCGGGGATGTTACACGAAGTTAACGAACAACTTTCGTTCAGTTTTTCTTTAGGGCTGATTTAAACCTTCGTTGCAACAACTTGATCCGGGAACGCCGCCAACAAATAATTCCTAAGAATTCCATACAAAAGGCTATAAACATCTTACTATGGAAATAAACTTTTTTTCCTACCTTTCCAATCGCTTGTCGTTCAACTTGGAAAACTTATCACAATACGGATCTAAAGAACTCCTTGCTTTACTAAAACAGGATAGTTCGTCAGCCTTTACCCAAATCTATCTCAGATACTGGAAACAATTGTTTGCTATTGCCTATAACAGGTTAAAAGAAATAGAGACTGCCGAAGATATTGTACATGACGTATTTACGGCCTTGTGGGACAACAGGCATATTATTCAGATTGACACGCTCGAAAGTTATCTTGCCACTGCAACGAAGTATATGGTACTCGGCCGATTTCGTAAGTTGGAGAGGGAAAAAAGGTATAACAACCTTTATGTAGCGCCGGAACCGGGTATTTCTCCCGAATCCTCTTTGCACTACAAACGCATCCTGGAAATTGTAAAACGGCAAGTGGATAGCCTGCCGGAAAGATGCAGGCTGATCTTTATTTACAGCCGCAACGAAGGAATGTCGGCAAAGCAGATTGCCCAAAAGCTCAACATATCTCCTAAAACTGTTGAAAACCAGCTTACAAAAGCCATTAAGTCTATTAAAGCGGCTGCGAGGTCATTCACCATCAGTACTATACCTGCAATTTTCACAATTTTAATCACGGCATAAGTTTTTTTCTAAAACGAATAGGGGGAATATTACGTCCCGTACACTTACCTGGTATATCCTTAGTATATCTATGCCTATACCACAGCATATACAGCGTCTCATCGGGAAATACCTTGCAGGGGAGATCAGCAGGGAAGAATCAGCAATTCTTGACGAGTGGTATCTTTCTTTTAATGATCATGAAGTTGAAATTACTGCAACAGATAATCTTAATGAGGAAGTGATAAAGAACCGTATTCACAAAAGGCTTTTGGAAGATATCCTGCAAAAGCAGGCGTTACAGGTTACAAAGTCCAGACGGCGCCGGTATATACCTGCCGCAGCAGCAGCGCTCATTATTTTGGGTTTATCCTATTTTTTCTTTTTCAACTCCGGAAAGCCCGGATTTGCCCCAACCGGAATAACCAGTACAACTTCACCCAACAATGATATAGCACCGGGTGGTAATAAAGCGGTATTGATACTTGCTAATGGTTCATCTATTCCTCTCGACAGTATTTCCAATGGTATAATTTCAAAACAGGGAAACATTGACGTAAATAAAACGGCTAATGGGTTACTTTCTTACAGCATTAACAGTAAAGATATAACAGGAGACAATGCTGAACTTTATAATACCATTGCCACGCCCCGTGGCGGTCAATACCAGGTAACACTTTCTGATGGCACTAAAGTGTGGCTTAATGCCGGGTCTTCCATACATTTCCCCGTGGCTTTTGCGGGCAATGAAAGAAAGGTGGAAATAACCGGCGAGGCTTACTTTGAAGTGGTGAAGGACGAAACAAAACCCTTTAAGGTATTAACGGCTTCATCAGCAGTGGAAGTGCTGGGCACTCATTTTAACGTAAACGCCTATGATGACGAGGCATCGGTAAAAACCACGCTGCTGGAAGGAAAAGTAACGGTTTCTGGTAAGAACGAGATTCCTCACCTGCTGGCACCTGGCCAGCAATCGTCAGTAAGCAAGGAAGGAGAAATTTCAGTGACCGGTGATGTGAACATAGAAGATGTTATAGCCTGGAAAAACGGGCGTTTTCAATATACATCCGTCGATTTAAAATCGATACTCAGGCAGATTTCCCGCTGGTACAATGTTGATATTGAATATCGTGGTGACGTAAATCTTGACTTTACAGGCCAACTGCCCCGTAGTGCAACCGTATCAAAAGTGTTTGAGAAACTGGAGATGACAGGCGAAGTACATTTCAGGATTGAAGGAAGAAAAATCATTGTTTCACCTTAAAATGATAGAAATGCCCAACTGCTTTTTTGTACGGGATGGATAAGGGTAAAACTGTTTCAAATAAAAACCGGGAACTGGTGCGACAGCCCCCGGCAGTTGTTTGAAATGCTGATATAAACCAATCTGCAACGACTTGCTTATTCATCATTCCCACCAGTGTGAAAATTCATAACTGGCGGACAAACAATACAAATATATGTATTTAACTGCTTATTGTAAATCCGCAGCAGATGCCGGCGGTTTATTAACCAAAGTAATCCGGATTATGAAACTTACAACAGTTTTTATAATCGCAGCCTGCCTCCAGGTAAGTGCCAGGGCTTATTCACAAAGAATAACACTCAGCGGCAAAAATATTTCACTACAAAAAGTATTTGAGGAAATAAAAAAACAAACCGGCTATCAGTTTTTTTATGCAGACAGAACCATCAAATCTGCCAAAACTGTTTCGCTGAGTCTGAAAAGAGTACCTTTAGAACAGGCTTTGAATATAATATTCGAAAATCAACCCCTTACCTATGGTATCTCTGAAAACACGATCGTTGTAAAAAGAAAAACCCTTGCAGACCCCACCCCTTCTGAAACGATGTTGCCGGCTCCGCCGCCATCGGATATCCAGATAAGTGGGAAGGTAACAAACGAAAAGGGTCAGCCGCTGGAAGGTGCAACTGTATTAGTGAAGGGAACAAATAACGGAACCAAGACCGATGCGAACGGAAACTTTACCCTTGAGGCAGCCGCTAATGCTATACTGGTAATTTCCTATGTTGGTTTTGAAACTACAGAAGTAAAGGCGTCAGGCCGTACTATTTCAGTTCAATTAAAAGCTTCTATAAGCACATCAGAACAGATCGTGGTGGTGGGTTATGGCAGCCAGAGAAAGAGTGATATTACCGGTGCTGTTTCAAAAGTGGACATGGACAAAGCCAAGGCCATACCCACTACTAATATTGCAGAAATGATAAGGGGACAGGCAGCAGGTGTGCAGGTAACTTTGCTTTCTGCAAGACCGGGTGGCAACTCCAACATATTGATCAGGGGTAAGAAGTCTATTCGCGGATTAAACGACCCGTTAATTGTACTGGACGGCTTCCCGATAGAAAATATCAATGATGTAAATCCTGATGATATTGCTTCGATAGAGATATTAAAGGATGCTTCAGCCCAGGCCATATATGGTGCAAGAGCCTCCAATGGTGTAATACTTATTACTACCCAAAAGGGTAAAGCCGGCAAAATGCGCGTTAAGGTAAACTCCTATCTTACTACCCATAAGCTCACAAAAAACTTTGATTTATATACAGCAGAGGAATTTGCCGAGTTAAGAAGAGAAGCCGTAAGAACTCAATTTGGCACCTACCAGCCCGATAATATAAACTTCCAGGGACTGGAAGGCAGTAACTTCTTAAAGGGCAGATTTGTGAACTGGGAAGACGAAGTATTACAGAGCGGTCTTATCAGCAGCAATACAGTAAGTGTTATGGGAGGAACAGAAAGCACAAAACTCTTTACCAGTGCAAATTACTTTACTCAAAGAGGGCTGATCCCAACAGCCGATTACAAAAGAGGCTCTTTCCGCATCAATCTTGATCAGAAAATAAACGACAGGGCAAGCATTGAAGCTAACCTGAGCTTCGCAACTGATAAACAAAGAAAGGAAACCAATAATCTCGACTTTATTACAATTTCTCCGTTTACAGGGCCTTATGATTCTACAGGTTCCCTGATAAAGCTGGTAGCCGGCGCCAATGCCAGCAGCAGCACTTTAAACCCGCTATGGGATATAAGAGAATCAGACAATGACACCAAAACGAACCTGCTGAACTTAAATCTGGTGCTCAACTATGAACTGAGTAAAAATTTTTCGTATAAGCTCAATACATTGCTTAGTCGCCGCAATGTGGATGAAGGAGTTTATCTAACAAAACAGCATTCTGTTGGTTTGCCGTTGAATGGCAGTGCATCCGTTGCCAATACATTGCGGGAAGAATACCTTATAGAAAATATTCTCAACTACAACGGACAAATAAACAGCAATAATAAAATTGATATAACGCTGGTGCAGTCTGTAAATCAGCGCAATACCTCTAAAACCACATCAACCGGTACAGGTTTTGGAAGCGATGTACTGGGATATGACGGTATTTCCAACGCCCTCATTTTTAAAACAAACAGGGTTGAGGAGCAGTACCGGCTTGCTTCCTTTCTGGGCCGGGTCCGGTATAACCTGATGGACAAATATCTCCTGAGCTTTACAGCAAGAAAAGATGGTGCATCTGTATTTGCAGAAAGCAGGAAATGGGGCTTCTTCCCGGCAGCATCTTTTGCATGGCAAATGCATAAGGAAAGATTCCTTCAAAGTATCAAAGCCGTTAATCAGTTAAAATTGAGGCTGAGCTACGGTTCGGTGGGTAACCAGTCGCTCGACCCCTATTCCACGCTGGGCGTAGTAGGTAACACACCCTATGTTTTTGGTTCAGCTATTGTGGCAGGAGCATTACCGGGTACTGTACTACCCAACCCCACCCTCACATGGGAAACATCAAGTACCTTTAACGCAGGGCTGGATTTCGGACTGCTTAATAACCGCCTTACAGGTACAATCGAATACTACAATACCCAAACAACCGATTTGCTTACAGATATTTCACTGGGCGGTGCTTCGGGTTTTGGCTCAATGATTACCAATGGTGGAGAGTCCCAGAATAGAGGAGTTGAAATTTTGCTTACAGGCCATATTATTCGCAATACTAACTGGGATTGGAGCATTACTACTGCATTTACCTCAAACAAAAACAAAGTTCTTAAAACAGGTATAGGAGATATCAACGGGGATCCGAAGGATGATATAGCACGTAACCGGTTTGTAGGACAACCGATAGATGTGATTCGTACCATGTTGTTTGACGGTATCTTCCAAACAGATGACGAAGCCATTGCTTCTGCACAAGGCACATTAGGCGGCACAGTTACGCCATTCACACCATTAACTGTTTTAAAAGCAGGTTCCATTAGAATAAAAGACGTAGATGGAGACGGCAGGATTACAGATGCAGATAATGTGATCATCAGCCAAAACCCCGACTGGTTTGGGTCTGTGTCTACAGTCCTCACTTATAAAAATTTTGAATTACTTGCTGATTTTTATATCGTACAGGGCGCAACAAAGCGAAATCCTTACCTGGGCGATTTTAACCAGGGAGGTACTTTGCAATCATACCGAAACGGGATAAAAGTTGATTACTGGACACCTGAAAACCCTTCCACTACACATCCCCGCCCCAATTACGCGAGCGGTCAGGCTCCGCCCCATACCGGCTTGCTTACCATTGCAGACGCATCTTACACAAGATTACGAACACTTTCGCTGGGATATAATATACCGCAATCTGCTTTGGATAAGATAAAGATGAGCAGCCTGAGGGTGTACATTACAGGTAATAATCTGTTTACAATTACGGATTATAAATCATACAGTCCCGAAAATAACCCCAATGATTTTCCCGATACCAAAGGCTTCACTTTTGGTGTGAATGTAGGTTTTTAATTCATCAATGAAAAATGGAACAAAATGAAACGAAATAACTTTTATAATATATGGGGAATTGCCTTGCTTGCAATTGCTCTAACTTCTTCCTGTAAAAAATACCTGGAAGAAAAACCTACCACTCAATTTACGGCAGACTTTGTATACAATACGCCTGAAGGACTTGAGGCCGGAGTAAATGCCCTGTATAGTTTTCAACGGGAATTTTGGGAAAACGGCGCCAATAACGGCTCCAATCCTATTGTAATAGACGCAAAGGATGATCTTACCATAAACCGAAATGCAGAAGTAGCAAATTATGGAAGAATGTTTTGTGGCACCACGCCTGATAATGATTGCGGAGGAGTATATAGCAATTACTGGCGAACATATTACAGGATTATTGACAGGGCCAATGCACTGGTAAAAGCAGCCGATGCAATCATCATGGATGAATCAACAAAGAAAAGACTGGTGGGCGAAGCGAAATTTTTCAGGGCTAATTCCATATTTATTTTATACAGGCTCTTTAATAATATTTATGTAACAACGGAGCCCACAACACCTGAAAACGCATTGACTATAATCCAGGACAAAACCCCTGTAGCCGACATATATAAGCAAATAAATGAAGACCTTACCTACTCAATTGAAAATCTTCCCTGGACAACCAATGAATTTGGAAGAATAACACAAGGAGCAGCAAGGCACGTAAAAGCCGATGTGGCCTTATGGCAACAGAACTGGCAGGAAGCCAAAGCTCAGGCTGAAGCCGTGATCGCACAAACCGGAATTCATAGCCTGGTTGCTCAAACCGGCCTGGTTTTTCGCGGAGACTTAAAGAACACTGAAAATCTGTGGGTGTTACAGTGGAAAAGAAACGAGAATGGAAGAGCGCATAAAATAAATTTTAACCTTATGCCAAACTATGCCGAATTGACTCCTGGTTCAAAATATTCCATTGAGCAAGGAGGAAGAGGATTTGGATGGCTTACGTTAAATAACTATTTGCGCAACCTGCTTACAGCAGACCCGAATGATACCAGGATAAAAGGCTCTTATTACATAAAGGATTATGTATTCAACGATGCCGCTACTTTACCAGCCGGGCAGGTATTGGGAGCTGTTCTAAATTTTGCGCCAACTACACCATGGAAAGAGTTTGATGGGTCGGCCGCAAACCGCAACGGTTTTTTTATACGTATGAATGCCGGGTGTAAAAAATATTTTCCTGATGATGGAATACCAACAGAAGATAACCAGACAAAAAACATTGCCGTTTTTCGTTTGGCAGAAACCATGCTGTTTGCTGCAGAGGCTAATTTAATGCTGGGCAATATCGGAACATCAACAGACGATGCAACGGCAGGAACTGCCTTAGGTCAGCTGAATACCGTGCGGGTAAGGGCAGGCACTGCACGGGCAACAGCAATTACTATGGATTCCATTTTAAATGAGCAGGCAAGAGAATTGGCTTTTGAAGGCAAGCGGTTATATATGCTGAAGCGTTTGGGTTTACTTTACAACTACATTGTTGATCACTCCGGATACGGCATGCCCGGAGATCTCAGCCCGGAGAATTCAACAGCAGGAGGTGCCGATAATACACCGGAGAAGCCATTGCCCTATAGAACTGATGCAAGGAGAGCTATGCAGCCACATATGGTTAATTGGCCCATACCCAGGGCAGAAATGAATTTACTGGGTCCAAATTATCCGCAAAATACGGGGTATTAATTTGACAGTTTTTGAAAAGCCATAAGCAATCTCGTAAGAAGGGGTGCGAACACCCCTTCTTTAAAGTCATCAAATAGCCTCTTTTAAATTTAAATACTTCTTTTGATACGCTTTTGCTGTCAGTCCGGTAATAAGCCTAAATTGCCTGTTAAAATGTGAAATATTGTTGTAGCCCGTACTGTATGCTATTTGACTGATGGTTTTGTCGCTTGTGACTAAGAGTTTACAAGCATTTGAAATTCTGACCTCATTTAAAAATTGGGAGAAAGTTTTATGTGTCCGGCTTTTAAAATAGCGGCAGAAAGATGATTTGGAAAGATTTGAGAAAGCGGCTATTTCTTCAATTTTAATTTCACTGGAATAATTTTCTGTAATAAAATTCATGACTTTGTTTAACCTTTCGGTATCCAGAGAACTGAAGGTATTGGCTAACCCCGGGCCGGATAACAGTTGATATTCCTCCGTTTTTGCAATCGCATCAAGTACTTTGAGGAATAAGATTAATCTGTCAATACCCTTTGCATTAACGACTTCTTTTACTAAAGTGGATATTTTTTTATGATCTTTCCCCCGGATCAACACCCCCTGTTTACCACGTACAAAAAGTTGTTTAATTGACGATAATTCCGGTAAATCAAAAAAGCCTTCTTTCAGGGCACTTTCGAGGAAATGAATTACATATACATCAACGAAAAGACTTTTATTTCCCTGATAAAAATCATTATCATTCTTCCATACATGAGGCAAATTTGAACTGATAAACATTAAATCTCCATCATTAAAATTCCCAATATGGTTTCCCATAAACCGGATACCATAACTTCTTTCCACGAAGATAATTTCATGTTCCGGATGATAATGCCATGGATAATCCATGTAAGGAGTTATCTCTCTTTTTACCGTAATTGAAGAAGTATAGGCAGACGGTATCTTCTCAAGCTTGGGTTGCATAAAATGCATTTTATTGACAACAATTGCAAAAAAGAAAGCTTTTTTCTGTAAAAATAGTGTTTTATGGAAGAATAATAACCCAGTAGTTTTATTTTCAAATATAGTGTTTAAATAAAGTAGCGGGAAAGTTAAGGTATTCTTTGAAAATGAAAAACCTTGGAGGAACATCATATCGTAGCGATGATCAAATAAGAATAATATAACAAATGAATACCAGCAATTACAATTGAATCGGTGGCCAGTGTCAAGCTGCTCATCTCACAAGGCATGATTTTTGATAGGTTCCGCAATACCCTCCGCCTTAAACCCGGCAGTGTCCTATGTTTGATCTAGCCTCCTCACCCTTGTAAGAAAAACTAAAACGCCCCGTTACCCGCAGATGGTATTCAAAATTTATTGGCAATCTTTCCTGTATGTACAATATTTATGCAGAGATATCAACCAATCCAGGTCATTTCCGCCAGTTGAGCAGCGGGGAAGCGCTGCTTACTATTTATAACTGTCCGATTGAAAATAAATACCAGGACTTCTGGAGCCACTATAATTATATCGTTTACGTGGTAGAAGGGAGAAAGATCTGGCATACGGCCCATGGTTCTTATGATCTATACAAAGGCAGTTGCGTATTTGTAAGAAAAGGAGCATGTATTGCAGAGCAGTTTTTTGATCCCCGTTTTTGTCTCATTTTATTTTTTTTACCAGATGCGTTTATTTGCGAAGTGCTGAAAAGCAAATCAACCCCCATTAACAGGCCCGGTAAAAAGTTTGATCCTGTAATGGCAATAAATAATAGCGCGGCGGTAGAGGCATTCTTCCGGTCTATGATGCCTTATTTTGAGGACGGCCGTAAGCCGGATCAGGCGTTGCTGTACCTGAAGTTCAGGGAGCTTATCCTTTTACTTGCTGATAGCCCCGCCAATCATGAATTGTTATCCTATTTCTGTTCCCTGCTGCAGGAGCCGCAAAGCCTGTCGTTGCAAAGGGTAATGGAGGATAATTTTTGTTATAATCTTAAGCTGGAGGAATTTGCGCGCTTAAGTTCCCGGAGCTTATCGGCCTTTAAAAGAGATTTCCTGCGTATTTACCATATTTCTCCCGGCAAATGGCTGCTGGAAAAAAGATTGGATCATGCCCTGCACCTCCTCACCCACATGGGCAAAACAGTTTCGGAAACAGCATTTGAAAGCGGATTTGAAAGTCTTTCACATTTCAGCCGGGTATTTCGCCGGCGTTTTGGTCGTTCTCCGGCATCCTTAAAACAACAAAATACTATTTTGAACTAATCAGTCAAATCTCCGGACTTTTAGGAAATATCTTCCCGTAATCAGCGCTATATTTTTGTGGGCTAAACAATTAAATTTTATTTCAAATGAGCACAAAAACAGTTCAGGGGAAATTGTGGAGCGTAGCGCCACAGTATTGGGCACAGCATTTCGAGCCCTGGTTTTTACCCATCTACAAAAATGTGTTGGAACAATTGCAGCTAACAGAATCGCAATTATTGCTGGATGCGGGTTGTGGCGCAGGACTCTTCAGTAAGCTGGCCATTGAAACCGGGGCACAGGTAATGGGCATTGACGCGGCGCCGGGTTTGCTGGAGGAAGCCAGGCGGCGTAACCCCAAAAACAACTTTATGGAAGAAGACCTCGAATCTCTGCCATTCGCTGACAACACTTTCGATGTGGTTACAGGATTTAATTCTTTTCAGTATGCCGGCAGTTTCGAAAATGCATTACTGGAGGCTAAAAGAGTGCTAAGGCCGGGCGGGCGGCTGGTACTTGCCATTTGGGCCAAGCCGGAACTGAGCGATGGCACCGAGGTGTTGAAGTCCATTGGAACATTATTACCTCCTCCGCCGCCGGGTACACCGGGTCCGTTTGCACTTTCCGAAGACGGTAAAATGGAAAGCGTATTTAAGGATAACGGCTTGAAACTTACTTACAAAGCCATGATTGACTGTCCATTTTTATATGCCAGCCTGACCAATGGTATACAAAGTTTTATGGGTACAGGTCCGGCTGCCGCAGCTTTGAATAGTAACAGCAGGCAAATGGTTGAAGATACCATTGCAACTGCATTGCAGCCCTATCATGTAGTAGATGATTTTTATTTTCAGCTCAACCGGTTCCTTGTTTTTATTGCCGAAAAATAAAGGCGTATAGCAACCGGTGTTAACAATTTTGCTGTAATATAGGGAGTAAGCCAACCGCTTATTCCCTTTTTGCACGTAAGGGTATACGGTTTATTAAAATGTGTCACAACAAATAAATAGTAAAAGTAGGTTCATGCTTTTATTAACTTTGCCTATTGCTTAGGACATGTGGTGCGGTTAATAAGCGAATGACAATGGTAGTAAATAAAATAAGGGAATGAATGGACAAGGGAAGGTGATTTCGTTTACGGTTATCAGTTTTGGAGAGGAGTACGCAGTGCAAACCTATGAAAATGAATACCGGAACCTGATGACGCTGTTGAATGATAAAATTTACATGGAAGATTTTGGGCAATGCGGCGGACAGGGCAGATGCGCCACCTGCCTGGTGGAAGTAACGGCACCGGATGGTGGTCTGTTAACCTTAGAGCGGAACGAACAGTCAACGATAGCAAAGAAAGGAGCGGTGGGAAAAAACGCCAGGCTATCCTGCCAGATTTTTATCAACGATGCTTTAAACGGGGCAGTCATTAACATTCCGGATGATTTGTTTTGATTGCAGCGGCAATGTGAAAAAAGATAAATACCATTTGTTAAGTTAAAATGTAACAATTATGGATACACGAATAACACTTAATGACAAGCAATCCTTTGTTCAGTTATTAAAGCAACTGCATGCTGATGGCGACAAAATATCATTGTTGTACGACAGCAATGGATTAACCCGTTACGAAGGCTTGATCAGTTCCATTTTAACCGGCTCAGCGCAACCTTGCTTGCTGATGCAGGACGGGTCGGAAATGCTCATCTCATCTGTAATAGCGGTAAATGGAATTTTCGCCCCTGATTATTCGGAATGCTGAGCAGTTAAAATAAGCATAAAAGAGATACGTGCCTGTATGTGGTGAAGCATACCTGGAATGTATGAGAAATTCGTTTTCTTACTCAACTATAAACCGCTTTGTAATGAGTTGCTTTTCAGTTTGAATACGAACAAAATATACACCGCTCTGTACACCCGGTAAAAAGGATTGTGCTGTTTCAGTAAGCAATATTTTTTTACTCATCACTATTTTGCCTGCTGCATTTACTATGGTAAGCTCAGCTCTTACCTGCCTGTCAGCAGAAACTTTTATGCGTATTTGACCGGGTTTACCAGGGTTAGGTATAACCTGTATGTCAAAACTTGTATTTACCCGCCGGTCTGCAGATACAACGGGTGAGTAAGTATACTTCCCGTCTTTATCCCGCTGTTTTATCCGGTAATAATATTTATTAATGTTAGCCGATATTTGGTTATCGGTAAAGGTGTAAGAATGTTCTTCATTCGTTCCCACTGCTTTTACAGAAGCAATATATATAAAGTCATCCTCATTTTTTGCTGACCGTTCAATCTCAAACAACTCTACATTTACTTCATACATGGTTTCCCATTGTAGTTTATTCGATGCTTCTGCTTTGTCGTACCATGCCTTTATGCTCTTCCATGTTAAAGGCAGGGTTCTTGAAGCCACCACCAGGAATGTATCTGCAACACAATCTCTATCATCTTTAACAATATAGGTTTCAGTGCCTTCTACAGTAGGTGTAACTGTTATAGCGGATGTGGTTTCTTCACCCGTCCACAAATAAGAGCCGATATAAGAGGCCTGTAATGTAACCGGCGTACCCACCTCTATATTGTAGGTGGTTTTCTGGTTTACGTTTTTCATCATGGTAAACCTGTCTTTCATTACACCGCCCCCGGTTATCCATTTGGCGTCGAGCCTGTTCCCTTCCACTTCCAGCATCAAAGCGCCCGGCTCATCTTTGTTTGAATAATACATGGCCTGGTGCGGGAAGCTGGTTATCGAACCCGCGTTAGCACGCTGGCCGGCAGAACCTGTTACCACGTACAATGTGCCGGTATTACCTGTTGCTTCCTCTTTATAATAGGGGCAGGAATTGGTTGTGGCATCGTACTTTCCGCTTGATGTATTCAACGCATGCACCAATTCCTCAAAATCGGACGATGTACCATAATATCCCTTCAACAGCTTGGTACGCTCATATACATGGCTATGCCCGCACAATATCAGGTCTACCCCATAGTCTTCGAGTATTTTTATAAAATTCGTTCTGATCTGGATGAGATCATTATCTTTAACAGGGTCATCTGAATCGTGCGACCCTTTTGTAAAAGGCGGGTGATGCCAGAACGCAATTACCCAGTCTTTATTGGTATTCGCTTCCAGGTCCTGTATCAGCCAGGAAGCTTGTTCATTGGGAAGCTCGTACATTTTCTTCTCGTTTCCAACAGGTCCATGTAATCCGTCGGAATCCAGCGAAATGAAATGAATATTGCCTATATCAAATGAATAATACGCTTCCGAACCCGAAGGGTACCCGCCGGCTTCACCGGCAACAGGCATAGTAAATATGGAATAGTAAGGATTATTATGTGCGGTTCTCGCTCCTGTTGGGGAGTCATAATCGTGATTGCCGGGTGCAGGATATAACGGATTTTGCTTTAGGAATTTATCTTTATAATAGTTGAAGAATCCTGTGCTGTATTGTAAATCAGTCCCATTGGGATATGCATTATCTCCAAGCAATATCCAGGCGTTCATATAATTTGCGCCGAGATAACCGGTTATACTATTCCGAACATTGAGTTGATTGGCATTATTGCTGCCGCAATCTCCAAACACCCCTATGCGGTATAATTGTTTTTCTCCAACAGGAGGAAGTGTTTGAAAGTAATTTTCACCATCACCCTGCAAAACACCCGTGGCTCCTTCTATGCTGTACCAATATTTAGTATTGGGAGAAAGCCCCGTTATTTTCAGCTCATGTTCTGTTTTTAGCGTAAGGTCTTCAACCATGTTAGTCAAGCCACCCAAAGCTGTTCCGTACCTCACACGGCTTATAGCGGTTGCATCCGTTCTCCAGCGAACGTTCATGCTTGTGCTGGTACCCATTTGCAGGTAGGGGCCACGGAGCAGATCCTGCGCATCAGAAAATATAAAAAGCAGGCAGAAAACTATTGAAAACCCTGTTGCCTTGTTCATAAGTAGAAAGAAAGGATTAATACTATGCGGCATTTTCAAGGATTACAGGCTTTATTAAAGTACAAATTATATATATTTTTTGATTTTTTCTCCTGTTAACCAATAATTTATTAATTGCTAACTGAGGGATGCTGCGTTTTGCTGGTGGGATCGTATGGTGTTTTCGTCGCTTACTGCTTTAGCCATAGAGGCTTATCCGTAAGCGACTCGATAAAGCTCACCAGATCTGCGATTTCTTCTTTGGTAAGGTCCAATGGTTTGTCAGAAAGCGTTTGGTTTGGATGATTTAGTCCCATACCATTTCCTCCTCCTTTGTTATAAAATTCCATCACCTCGGTGAGCGTTTGCAAAGAGCCGTTATGCATGTAAGGCGCAGTTTTTTCGGTATTGCGAACCGTAGGTGTTTTAAAAGCGCCTATATAAAATGGTGAAGGTATAATATGATAGCGTCCGCTATCCGTATCGGCTGCGGGTTTATCAAAATCTGCGTTGGTTGTTATTCCCAGTGATTCTACCTCTGAAATATCATATAACGGAGGAAGCAATCCATTAAACAGTGGTGCGAAATGACAGGTACCGCATTGTGCTTTTCCCATAAACAAATTAAAGCCGGCAATTTGCCCTGCAGATAAAGCTGTTTTATCGCCATTCATGTATTTATCAAAATCGGATGTCATTACAGGCAATGATTTTTCGTAGGCGGTAATGGCTTCGGCAATATGCTGAAAAGTAATGCTTTCATGGGCCTCCCTGCCAGGAAAAGCTTTTGCAAAGCGCTTCCTGTATTTCCTGTCTGCCACCAGCTTTTGTACAATCTGTTCAGCATCAGCGTTCATTTCGCTGGCTGAAGCAGTTACATCAAATACCTGGTGAACCAGGCTGGGCGCCCTTCCATCCCAGAAATGATTATACTGGTAGGCGGTATACAATATAGACGGTGCATTCCGGCGTACAACATTTTGCTCATCAAAAGCGATGCTTTGCTTTAGTCCGTCTGTAAAATATTTTTCCGGTAAATGGCAGGATGCACAACTTCGTTTATTATTACCAGATAGCTTTGTTTCAAAAAATAATCTTTTACCAAGTGCCATAAGCGGCTGTCGGATATCAATAGCATTAGTGGTATCGAAGGCGTTAATGTTCAATAGTCTTTTATCGAACAAATGTTCAGCTTCGTGGTTTAGAACCGTGGCTTCATGCGCTTCTTTACGCAGCACTTTTATTAATAAAGCTGTTTTCTTCTGTAAGGGAAGCATGGCCTCGGTCATAAAATACATCCTGTCAAAAGCATCAAACGAATCACCGGCGTTCAGGAGATACAGGGAACGCTCAATATAAAATGAAATACTGTCTGATAAGGCTTTATTTACTTGCAGGTAGGGTTGTATGTTTTTTTTGAATGAAAGCAAAGCTGTTGCTGATTCTCTGATACCCGATTTTAAAAGCGGCGCGTCGTAACCTGTAAGGTTGAGCGTTGAAATCCTGATCAAATCCAGGCGCAAGCTTTCCAATATACCCTCATCGGTAACCGGGGTCTCATATAAAAGTCCTTTCAGTCCTTCAGCCGTTAGGATAATAACGTCTGTATTGTCAAGCATTTCCTTTTTATGGTCTTGTATATGCTCATCGAATAAGAGTGCTTCAATAACCTGGAAGCCCACCGGCCACCCGACCTCAAGTGTGGGCTCCTCCACCTCAAATACGGGTGGGATATTGATTTTAACAACCTGGTTCCCGAAAAAATATTCAGTAAAAAATTCAATTTTTTTATATGCGTCTCTACATAACCCGAGCTGGTTCCTGGCATTTTGTATTGAAACCGTGTCATTTACAGATATGCTTTCTATAGCATTCCTCAATTCTTTTGCAGAAGCAATGAGCGTTGGAATATGTGATTTGAAATAGTGTAGCGTGTTGTCAACACCTGTTTCAGCAGGAGTGCTCCGCATAAAAGCAAATGCTGAAAAGATGATGAATACAATTCCGGAAAGGATCAATGCTTTTCTCAAAAGAAATACAATTAACAGCGTTCAGATCACTTAATAAACCATGCTAAAATATATAATAAAAACCGTAAAAGGAATCACCACTGTCGTACTTATTGTAAATAATCAAAAAAGAATAACCTCCTTATACTATTTAATCGGTTTTATTTAATATGATGCATGTTCATCCGGTGTTACCTGCAATGATCCGGATTATTACTGTTGCTGTCGTTATTTTTTTACTTCGGCTGTATTCACCGGTTTCAACGTTTTTAAATAATGGTAGATGGCTGTTAGCTCATCATCCGTCATGCGCTTAAAGGAGTTCCAGGGCATAGGACTTTTAGGGATGAGCTTACCCATACGAAAACGTTCAATAAACATATCCTTGCTCCAGTTAAATATTTTTCCGCTTGAATCGGGTGTAAGATTGGGTGTAATAAATCCTTCAATTTCATTTCCACCTGCAAAAGGTTCGCCAATGAATTCGCCTGCTAAATTTCTTTTAGTATGGCACCCGCTGCATTCCGCCACACTTAAGGCCAGGTATTTACCATAAACGGCAGTAGTGTCCGGTACAACAGATTTAGGCACTTCACCTGTGGGGCCAACCGGCTTTATCAGAAAAGCATTCACTGCCTTGCCTATGGCGTTCAATTCATGACCGGGTACTTTATTGTTTACCGGTTTTTGCGCACGGAGGTAAGAAATAATGGCGGTAAGATCTTCATCACTGGTATTATGAAAAGGCATGAAATCAAAAACCGCTGTTCCGTTGGGATGCACGCCATACCGCAAAGCTCTTGCAATTTCTCCATCGCTGTAGCTGCCGATGCCGGTTGTTTTATCGGGGGTAATATTTTTGGAATATATCTTTCCTACGGGGAGTTCAAAAACCACACCACCGCTCAGGGGCACTTCAAGCCCTAAGCTGATCAGCGAATCTGAATGCTGCCTGCTATGACAATCAATGCAATGAGCCGAACTGTAAACCAAATGTTTACCTCTTGCTATAATAGCGCTGTCTGTTGATGCGGTGATACCGGGATAAGGCGCTTCATATTTAATGTCTTGTCTTGCCATTACGGTTATAACCAATCCGCCAATGAGTACAAGTATAATGATGACAGTCCATTTAATTGTTTTTCTCAACTTTTTCATAAACCTGTTTTTAAAAGTTGACGCAAGGTAACAGGGGTTATGAAAGCGGTGTAGTGCCGGGTGAATGAATTGAACAAAATGTTGTATGAACCGGGGCGTCAGGCGGCAGCCGGAAAATAAGCGACGATAGAACATAAACAAATGATAATAAAAGGAGCGGTTATCTTACCATTTCCTTACTGCAATGACAGTAATAAAATTGCTGTTACCTGCTGTTTTTCCTTGCTGTTAATCAAACAAAACCTTATTTTTATTCTCCTGTAATCTTCAAATAGGATTAGGCATTTAATTCGTAAAGGCATGAAAGTACTATATAATTTA